>CAINEZ010000530.1 GCA_903847905.1 uncultured Bacteroidota bacterium | reverse complement strand
CAAAAATAAAAAATATTTAAAAAAAATAATTTTACAGTACCTTTTGATATCAACCTTTTTAAAACATCATGCTTTGTTTTATGATATTTACTTTTTCTTTATACAGCAACATTGAAATCCCTGAGAGCGTTATTTAAAGAAGTTTTTAAATCAGTTGACTCTTTTCTCTGTCCTATAATCAATGCACAGTTTACATTGTATTCCCCTGCCTTGAATTTTTTTATATATGAGCCGGGGATAACCACAGAGCGTGCAGGCACTAAGCCTTTTAATTCTTTTGGCGTATTTCCGGTAACATCAATAATTTTTGTTGATTGTGTAATAACTACATTGGCGCCAAGCACTGATTCTTTTTCTATCCTGGCGCCTTCAACAATGATACAACGAGAACCAATAAAGCAACCATCTTCAATAACCACGGGTTCAGCCTGGACAGGCTCAAGTACGCCGCCTATTCCAACTCCACCGCTCAGGTGTACGTTTTTGCCGATCTGCGCACACGACCCGACAGTCGCCCATGTATCCACCATCGTACCTGAATCTACATAAGCGCCAATGTTTATATATGAAGGCATCATGATTACCCCTGCTGCAATAAAAGAACCATACCTGGCCACAGCATGAGGAACTACCCTGACACCAAGGCTTGCATAATTTCTTTTTAATGGGATTTTATCATAAAATTCAAAAGGTCCAACATCTGAAATTTTCATATCCTGAATAAGAAAATACATAATGATTGCTTTTTTTATCCATTCATTCATTTGCCAGCCATTTGGCGAAGGTGCTGACACCCTCATCTTTCCGAGATCAAGCTGCATAATTACTTCTTGTATGGCAGATTTTGTAATATCATCTTTGAGTAATTCTCTTTTAAGCCAGGAATCTTCTATGATCTGTTTTAAATCCATAATCGGTAATATTTAGGTATTCTTGCAAAGTTAATGAATTAATTATTTGTATAAACATTCCATTAAATTTGAATTAAAGATAATAAATATTTTTTTACTCAACTTCAATAAGTAACACTGAAAAAATGAGTTTGCATTTTTTCAAATTTATGTTGCCGAAGTATAATATTACTTTTTTCTTACTTTTGTAAAAATAAATTCGCATGCCTGAGAATTATTTTAAAAACAAAGGAAACATTCCAACAAGTAACGGGTTTGGTGAAGGTTTGCTGATTGCAGGTGAAGCCAACCCAAACATCGTGGTTCTTGGAGCTGATATTACTGCATCAGTGAAGGTGAATGCATTTGCGGAAAAATTTCCAAAACGCTTTTATTCACTTGGAATTGCAGAGCAAAACTGTGTTGGTGTTGCTGCCGGACTTGCGTTGGCAGGAAAAGTTCCGGTATTCGCAACATATAGTGTTTTTGCTGCATTGCGCACTACCGACCAGATAAGAGTTTCTGTTTGCTTCAATAATTTGCATGTAATTATTGGCGGCGCACATGCAGGAATATCAGTTGGTCCCGATGGAGCAACTCATCAGGCACTAGAAGATATTGCCATAATGCGAGTTCTTCCAAATATGACTGTTCTTTCACCCTGCGATAAAACTCAGACAAAACTTTTAACTATTGCTGCTTTAAATCAGCTCAAGGGGCCTGTATTCATTAGATACGGACGCGAAGCCATGCCGGATTTTACAGATGAGAAAAAAACTTTAGAAATCGGAAAAGGACAATTGATGAAAACAGGTAACGATGTTTCAATTTTCGCAACAGGTCACATGACGTGGGAAGCATTACAAGCTGCTTATGAACTGGAAATAGAAGGCATACATGCAAGAGTTATAAACATTCATACTATAAAGCCAATTGATCAGGAAATCATTATCAGCGCAGCAAAAGAAACAGGCGCTGTTGTTACTGCCGAAGAACACCAAATCTATGGCGGTTTTGGAAGCGCCGTTGCAGAAGTACTAGCTAAGAATTATCCTGTACCTATTGAATTTATTGGTGTGAACGATTCATTTGGAGAATCAGGAAAACCGTCAGAACTGATGGAAAAATATGGAATGACTGCCAGACATATTATGGAAGCAGTTAAACGCGTGCTTTCTTCAGGAAGTAAAGTTTTTGAATTATTGAGCTAACCTGATTAATTAACAAAATTTATAAAATACTGTATAATAAAACCATACTATTATTTCATTTTTTAACACAGAGTATCACAGAGTATAATTGCACAGAGAACCACAGAGAAATAAAATTAATGAATTAATCAGGCTAAATCTTTTTGAATAAATTTGCAAATGAACTTTAAAAATTTTGATAAATATTTTCTTAATCTTTTCCTTACTTTAATAATTCTGATATTTGCTGTAAGTTGTCAGAACTGCACTTCCACAAATGCTGATAATAAATCGGGAAAAAACAGTTATAAAAAAAACGACAGTATTATAAATAGTAATGATAGCACCAATACAAAACAAGATACAGTAAGTAAAATTTATTTGCTTGGAAAAATAATTCCTTCAAAAGATACTAATTTCATTGCGGTAGATCAAAAATATACTAGTAAAAAAGGCTTCTATCTGCGTAAAGAAACTTATAATGCTTTTAAGAAAATGTTTGATGCTGCACAAAAAGACGGCGTGAAACTTTCTATAGTTTCTGCAACCCGCACTTTTATTGAACAAAAATGGATATGGGATGGCAAGTGGACAGGCAAGGTTTTGTATTACGGAAAGAACATAGCAACTGAATATCCTGACCCTATTGAGCGATCAAAATATGTTTTAAAATACAGCTCTATGCCAGGAACTTCAAGGCATCATTGGGGAACCGACATGGATTTGAACAGTACAGAGCTGGCTTATTATAAAACCGAAAACGGGAAAAAAATATATAAATGGCTTTCCGAAAACGCTTCCAGATATGGATTCTGTCAACCATACACTGTAAAAGATTCCGCAAGAATTTCAGGTTATGAAGAAGAAAAGTGGCATTGGTCTTACTTCCCTTTATCTTCAATTTACTTTGAGCAATACAAAGAAAGAATCACTTATGATGATCTGAAAGACTTTGCAGGCTGCGAAACTGCAAAGCAAGTGAATATTATTAAAAATTATGTTCTCAGCGTAAATAAAACCTGCCGGTAGAATATTTTATACTAAAAGCATGAAAAATGCACAATTTATAAACATAAAAAAGAGGTATAAAGTTATATGGTATAGGGGTATCAATTTCTTCTTATACCCTTTATAATTAAATGTATATATTAAACCCATTCAAAGTATAATTTAAACCAAAATGCGTAATCCTGAGAAAAAAAAGGAAGAAGAAAAGAATAAAATATTTTGTTTTACAGTTACTGAACAGACTAAACTGATGAAGTTTTTGCTTGCTCAAATGCCTGATAAAAGCCGCAACACCATAAAATCATATCTTGTTCATCGTATGGTCTCAGTAAATAACCAGACAGTATCGCAATATGACCACCCGCTTAAACCAAGCCAGATAGTTAGAATAAAACAAGGTAAAGTTGAAGAAACAGTTAAGTATCATGGGCTGAAAATTCTTTACGAAGATCCGCATATAATCGTTATTGATAAAGAATCAGGGCTCTTATCCATAGCAACAGCAAAAGAAAGAAAAAAAACAGCTTATTTCATTTTAACAGAACACGTCAGAAAAACAAATCACAACAACCGCGTTTATATAGTGCACCGGCTTGACAAAGAGGCATCAGGTGTTATGATATTTGCTAAGAGTATTGAAGTGCAGGAGGTACTTCAACGCGACTGGCAGAAAGCAGTTGTTGACCGCAGATATGCAGCGCTTGTTGAAGGTCGTGTAGAGAAGCAGGAAGATACTATTATTTCGTGGCTCATTGAAAGCAAAGCGCTGATAATGTATTCCTATAAATTCGACAATGGCGGTCAGAAAGCCATTACTCATTACAAAATAATTAATATGAATAATGATTATAGTTTACTGGAAGTAACTATAGACACAGGCCGCAAAAACCAGATAAGAGTGCATATGCAGAGCATTGGTCATAGTATTGTTGGCGATAAAAAATATGGTTCCACTCAAAACCCTATTAAACGCATGGGACTTCATGCAATGAGTCTTGCATTCACTCATCCGATTACAAATGAAAATTTAAAATTTGAATCGCCTGTTCCAAAAAGTTTTTTAAGTTTGTGTAGTTAAT
>CAINEZ010000529.1 GCA_903847905.1 uncultured Bacteroidota bacterium | reverse complement strand
CGGACACACCCCCCACTGCTTTTTGTTCCGTGGGGAATGATCCTGAAATTATAAAAAACTTATTTTCAGTTGCAGCTACAACAACCGTGTTATTTGTTGATGTAGCAGTAGTAACATTACTTGATGGTGATGTTGTAACTGGCGTAACCGGTATAGTTGATTTTGTAGTAGGCGTAAATGATGTATTTGTAGTTGTAGCATTACCCGTAATGTTTGTTGTAACAGGGGTTGTTGTTGCGCTTGGTTTTATTTCATTATAAACAGGACGCGTATAACCCGAATTAAGAATTTTTCCGATATCTTCTGAGTTAAGAATTTTAAAAGTTGTCCGACGGTTCATCTGGTGCTGTTCTTCGGTTTTCGCATTCTTATAAAGAGGCATTGAAAATCCATAACCTTTTGCTACAAGTCTGTTTGTGTTTATTCCACCGGCAATAAGGTAATTAACTACTGATTGTGCGCGTTTCTGTGAAAGTTCTATATTGTAATCTTTGGCTCCGCGTTCGTCTGTATGAGCGCTTATCTGAATATTTACATCCGGATTTTCTTTTAAAATATTGATAATTGTGTCTAGTCCTATTTTAGATTCTTCTCGCAAATCCCATTTGTCGTAATCATAATATATATTATCAATCTTTATTTCTTTTGGTGTGATCTTTATCAATGTGAAATCTACATTATATGATTTGGAATAAAGTTCATTTCCTACAATTAAATTTCTACTGTCATTGAGATATCCTTTCTTTCCTGCTTTAATATTATACTTAACATTTGGCTTTAGTTTTGTAAATATATAATTCCCTTTAGTATCGGTATAGACAGAATCAACACTACCATCACTTCCTATGAAAACAACTGTAGCATCTTCAAGGTTTTTATTTGTAGCTTTATCCTTTACATTTCCGGTGGCAGTAAGAATTACGGGTATCAGATCATAAGTGTAAATATCATCATCCCCCACTCCTCCGGGTCTGTTGCTGGAAAAGAATCCTTCTTTCTTCGAATTTTTAAATACAAGGTTGAAATCATCAGCGCTGGAATTAATAGGAGGCATCATATTTACAGGTGTTGAAAATACTCCATTCTTATAACTGCTCATAAAAATATCCAACCCTCCAAAGCCGGTCTGACCGTCAGATGCGAAAACTAATAATGTATCTCCCGAAAAAAACGGGAAACCTTCATTTCCTATTGTATTTATTGTTGGTCCCAGATTTTCCGGCTTGCCCCATGTTGTCCCAACTTTTTTTATAACGTAAATATCTGCTCCTCCATAGCCGCCAGGCATATCGGAAGAAAAATATATTGAATTCCCATCGGAAGATAATGCAGGATGTTGTATCCTAAATGTCTGGCTGTTGAAATCAAACAATTTTGAATCTTCCCATTTATTTAATGTTTCATTATAATGCGCATACATAATATTGCATTGCAGCAGTTTTCCGGAAGCTCCGTTACATTGTGTATAATAACCATAATATAATGCCGGATCAAAAGAGAAAGTCCCTTCGTTAAAACCTGTATTAATACTACCATTAAGTTTTCCCGGCTTACTCCACTGTGATTTTTGAAGATCATACGTTGATTCATACATATCTGAATAGCCCTGGGTAGTGGCGGGATCATATTTATTTGCCCCCTCCATCCTTGTCGAAGAAAATATTACTTTGTCGTTCTTAAAATATGCAATCCCATAATCGCCGGATGTTGAACTAAAATCTTTCTGTATCTTAACTTCATAAAGTGGTTTCTCTTTCTGTACTTTAAGACCGAGTTCGCACGCTTCTAATCTTTTTTTTGCTATATTATCCGTCGGAACTTCTGTGATATATTTCTCTATATATGTCTTTGCACCTGAATAATCGCCCGAGAGTGTTAGCATTTCTCCCATATGCAAATCTACTGCCGGTACATTATATCCAGCATTTATTGCTTTCTGATAATAGCTTAATGCTTCGGTGTATTTATTCCCATTCCGGTAACATTCGCCTATTTGAAAATAAATATATTTCGTCTCCTCACTTGTTGCTTTCTTTAACGCTTTATTATATAGCGTTATCGAATTATAATAATCCTTATTCTTATTAAACACCGAATCGGCCTTTTGTAATGGCGTTTGTGCTGTTAGATTATTGAACATAATAACCCCTAATATCAATATCCCAATTTTTTTCATATTTCTTATTTTATGATTACTTTTCTCCAATTACTGTTACTGTTCCTTTTATTTCTGTGATATTACCTT
>CAINEZ010000528.1 GCA_903847905.1 uncultured Bacteroidota bacterium | reverse complement strand
CCGTAATTGTCCGTAGATGTCCGTAGATGTCCGTTTATTTTCTTTCTGTAATTTTCTGTTTCTTTTTTTGCAATTAGCGGTAACGATGAAGGGCTGCTACCGGCGGCGGTTTTAGAGCACCTCCGTGTCTGCCACATAAATATTTTTTAAAGATACTAAAGTTTCTGTCAACCACGAACCGCCGCTGATTGCAGACCTAAGTTAGCGGCTTTTGATTCTTTTCTTTGAACTAACAAATATCTGAACCTTCAATAATCTTATAGCTGTCTTGCTGTCCCTTTTCTTTTATTTCATTCCAGTCGTGAACAGTCAAAGTGACATAATTCCCTGCTGTCTTGGTTTGAACAATAAGAATTGGAGTATAATCCTTGTCTGTGTTTGCTAATTTCATTTCATTCCACTTGTATAAACTAATTGTTGTCACAGCCCCTGTCGCATTATGTCTAATTTTAATCTTTGTCTTGGGGTCAGCATTGACACTTGGATTAAGAAGAACTTTTTTTAAAGCTTCTTCTTTTGCTTTATACTCTTCATCAGTCAATATACCGCTGTCTTTAATAGCTTTTAAATTTGCTAAATCAGAAATAATTCGTGATGATTGATTGCCTTCAGGAATTTTTTCTTCCTGAACATCTGGAACTGATAGTCCGACTATAAGGCCTACTAATGGTGAAAAGCATAAACTTATACCAAATAAACCCCAGTATCCCATTTTTTTCTTCTTGCCTATTAATGCAACAATAAAATCAAGAACTAACGCAATTAAAAATACATATTCCCATTCCATAGTTTTAAGTTTTAAATGTTATTCAAATTCTTCATAAGACTTTATTAAGGTACTCTTTGGAGTGCCCTTTCTCTTTTTGTTTGTGAGATTGAAACGCTCTTTAACCGCTTTTGCAATCGTACTATTAAGATATTTCAAATCAGTTTTACTCAGAAGATTTAAGTAGTCGTGCATTAACTCTCGGTCCGTCTGAATAAATACAAATACACTGTCTGTAATTTCTTTTGAAAAACGGTCAAGTGTTTTCTTTGCGAAGGTGTCAACTTTATTCATATATTATAGTTTTAGGTGTTTGTTTATGAGTCTTTCTTTTTCTTCAATTGCCGCTAACGGACAGAGTATTGCCGTTAGTATTTTTTTTGCAGGAATTAAAGGCACTGCCCTTTCTGCCCGTACAAATGATTGAAAGAGCACTGCCCTTTCTGCCCGCTCATCCACCTGCAAAAAAAATATTACGGCAATACTTGCGTTATGGGCTGGTTTTTATTTTGTGCTTTAATGCTTTTTTTATTAATGACCAGTTTTCTTTAAATTGTTCTACTTCTCCAATTTCTGGGTGAAACCTTAACCAAGATACATCATCTACCCATCCTTCATGGTACTCGTATATGAATTTTGAAGGAATTATATAAACGGTTGGGGATTCATCCCAGTCTTGGTCTAAGTCAACAAAAGCAAAAAATAAATTTTTAAAATTTGTCTTTGCAGCTTTGTGCCCAAGTGTAAATTCTAAGTGATGAAGTTTTCGCTCTTCCCCTCTACCTTTTAACCTCCTCGCATGATAAGCTGTTTTTACTTGAATTGCTATTGATTTTGCGCCATCAGAAGAGCTTGCAAGAATATCAATATTTGGAGCATTTCCAAATGTACAGGAAGCATGAATTTCATTTAAAGCAAGTTTTGACATAACTAAATATGTACCTGCTGCTGCAATAAATTGTGTGTCCATTTACGTATTATTTTATTACAACCATTTTCTTTGCTGCAGAAATATCATTTGTTGTTTCCAGATGATATAAATATGTACCAACAGATAAATCGGAATTATTTAATTCAAGTGTCTTGAATGAATTATCAACCTGAAATCTTTTTATTTCTTCTCCTGCGAGATTATAAAACACAATTTCTCCAGAATTCGTTCCTGTTGGTAATTGATAATTTATAGTAACGGTATTACTTGAAGGATTAGGATATGGATTAGATAAAGCCGCTATATTATTATCATCATTTTCTAAAATAGCTGTTGGCATTGTTCCAGGTAAACTATAAACATCATAGCTTGCAACACCCGTCGTATTTACACTATCCATAGTTACTATTAATTTCCATCCATTAGCTCCAGTAGATTGAGCATATGCTCCTATAGCATTAGGTATTGTTAATAGGACAGTGCCATTTTCATTGATTATCTTAGCTTGACAATCAAGATGAGGAACAGGTGTTGCAATATATTTATAATAAGAATAAGATAATTCTATCAGAGCATCTGCATTAAATAATGTTTCTGAAATATTTCCAACACTTAAAGAAGTATAACCAGAAGGAATTGTCAGCGTTATTGTTTTCCATAATGTATGATTTAAATTGTAAAATTTTAATGTATGATTGGCATTATCCAGTAGGTAATATTTATAACCTGAATTTGACAAATTAATGATGTTAAGATAAGTTGTACTACTTGTTGTCAAATAGGAATGTTCCAAAGTAATTTGTGATTTGCAAATGCTTGAGAACAGCAAAAGAGCGATAATAAAGATTTTTGTTTTCATTTTATTTGATTTAAAGATTCACTATAATTTGGCGTTTTGATGTCGCCCCGTTTTTTAAGAGTGGTTTCTGAACTCCACTTATATTTTAAATATCAATCGTTAATGTCAAGAAGTGTCACCCCGTATTGTCGGTGCTCTTGGCTGGCTGTCGTACCGTACTCTTTTTATTATTTTTTCATTCTTTATCCCAATCATAACCTTCCTTACTTTCCTCTTCTGGAAACATCATATTATTTATTCCTTCAATTATATCATTACTATTTTCAATATCTCCTTCATCAATGATATCATCTTTGTCTTTATCATAAATTTGATACTCACAAGAAAATTCAAAATCACCATTAATAAAATCATTGGCTTCTTGTAATGTTTTAAACTCTCTTTCCAAAAGAGTCTTATTTCCTTTTAAAAATAATACGCTAAACATATTCTTGTTTAAAAAAAGTTTTTAAAATTTTAATTTCCCTACTTGTAAGGCTTTTCAGATTACGCCCCGTTTTTATAGTGGTTTCTGGTCTCCACTTATATTTTATCTTATCAGTTGTCCGTGTCAAGATGTATCGAAACAAATTGTCGGCGCTCTTGTCTGTCTGTGCTGCTGTCTTTTTCTAAACTTGCCCATAACGATGAAGGGCTGCTAACGGCGGCGGTTTTAGAGCGCTTTCGTGTCCCCCGCACAAATATTTCTCAAAGTTACAAAAGTTTCCGTCAGCCACAAACCCGCCGCTGGGAGCAGACCGAAGTTATAGCCATGTGCTTAGTCAAACGTACCACTTGTCTGTCACCCATAATCTTTTTTCTTTCGAGCGGTCGGGCATTTTTAAAAATTTCTTTTTCTTTTCTGTTGGCTTTGCAAGCTCTTTTGCAGCCAAACACTTTCTGCCTTTAAAATAAAAGCTGCAAATGTGCTTGCAAATTGCATTGGGTTAAATGTAAATTAGTCTTTCGTAAACTTCTCAACCAACATTCCTTCATCAGTTTTTACTTTTACAAAATAAATTCCTTTTGTAAAATCTGAAATATCAACACTTATTTTATTTCCACTTTTTGTAAGGGTTTTTATTAGTAGCCCTTGTATATTAAAAATTTCAATTAATGCTTGCTGCGGGCTTTCTATTGTTATATTATTTATTGCGGGATTTGGGTAAAAAGAAATGTTTAATAAATTGTTTAACTCATTTATCCCTGTGGCGGTGCTTAATTTTGCAATAAAAATGTCAGCAGAATTACCAGAATTATCAGCATTTGTTAATGTAGTAGAACCAAAAGTGAGGGTGGGACTACCAAACCAACCTGCCAAATAAATATTCCCTGATGAGTTCACAGCAACTGACCACGCCACTTCAAAACTTGTCCCCCCTGCGCTTTTTGCCCAGACCACATTCCCATTGGAATTGTATTTTGCAAGAAAAATATCTTCTAAACCCTCATTCGTCAATGTAGTGGAGCCAAAGGTCAAAGTAGGGCTGTAAAATAAACCTGTCAAATAAATATTTCCTGAAGCATCAACAATAACGGAATGTGCCTCATCAGCACTCGTACCGCCTGCGCTTTCTGCCCAGAGAACATTTCCGCTATCATCGTATTTAGCAAGAAATAAATCATACATACCAGCGTTTGTCAATGTATAGGAGCCAAAGGCAAGTGTTGGGCTATAAAAATATCCTGTCATGTATAAGTTTCCTGAAACATCAATCGCAATGGAATTTGACATATCACTACTTGTACCACCTGCACTTTTTGCCCATATAACATTACCACTGGCATCGTATTTAGCAAGAAATAAATCATTAGAACTACCTGTATTCACAGCATTTGTCAAAATAGTAGAACTAAAGGTGAGAGTAGGGCTATTAAAATAACCTGACACATAAGTATTACCAGAAGCATCTACTGCAACTGAAGATGCCAAATCATTAACCGTTCCACTTGCACTTTTTGCCCATAGCACATTACCATTTGCATTGTATTTCACAATAAATAAATCAGAAGTATTACCAAGATTACTAGTATTCGTTAAAGTAATGGAGCCAAAGGTAAGGGTAGGACTATTAAAGGAACCCGTTAGATAAATATTTCCTAAAATATCCACAGCTACAGATGCTGCCCCGTCACCAACTATTCCGCCTGCACTTTTTGCCCAAACAACATTTCCATTGACATCATATTTCGCAAGAAAAATATCAGTAGAACCTTCATTCGTCAACGTATAGGAGCCAAAGGTAATAGTAGAAGTACCAAACTGTCCTGCAACATAAATATTCCCTGAAGCATCCACTGCAACTGCATTTGCGGTCTCAGCATTTGTGCCACCTACACTTTTTGCCCAAACAACATTTCCATTAGCATCATATTTTGTAAGAAACATGTCCCAAGAACCAGTATTAGTTAATGTCGTAGAACCAAAGGTGATGTTGGGACTACTAAACCAACCTACTACATAAGTGTTTCCTGAAGCATCAACCGCAACTGAATTCGCTTCATCATCACTTGTCCCACTTGCGCTTTTTGCCCACAACCAGTCAGGAACTTGCCCAAATAATGCAATACTACTAAAGAGCAAAATTGCAAGAATGTATATTTTTGGTTTCATAGTTGGATTTATTTATTTTTTCTCGTCAGCTTTTTATATCTTAAGTCCTCAACTTTTTCTTTCAATTCATAAAGATTATCCAAAGTGAGTTCAATAATGTCTATTGCCAATTTTAGTTCGTCCTGTGTTGGCGGGTCAAGTGAATGTAATGCATCATTTCCTAAAAATCTATGTTCCTGTAAAATGTCAGAATGTTGTTTGGTTAAAAGTCCTTTTTCGTGTAAACCAATAATTTTTCCTTGAAGATCTTTTTTCCTTTTTGTTTTGACACCACTTTTATCAATTTCAACAGGCCCATCTTTAATGCCTTCAATGTTGCATATACCCTCAATAATTGCCCGAAGGCCTCCAGCACAAAGTACAGGCATCCCATTATTGAAAGCATCAACCACTTCTCTATAAATTTTTCTTATTTTATAATGAACATTGTAATAATTTTTTATTGGAAGAATGTCTGCACCTCTTAAAGGGAAAAGGGTTATATCTTCAAGTTGTGTGTTATCTTCAGGGTCAATATTGTCGCTGTTAATCCAGACTCGTCTAAATGACAAGTCTTCGCAGCCATTGCACTTTATGATTTGCCAAAAATCATTTATATATATACCTTCTTCTTGATTACTGAAATCTCGCTTTTCTTCGTGTAAGATAGTATGATTTGTTTCTAGTTTGCATTGTTTGCAAAATGCTTTCATTGCTATTTATTATTAATTAAACATTAATTTATTTCTATTACTCTTTTTAACGATTTTCTGGTTAAATCCAATATAAAATAAATCTATATAATAATGCGGGTTGGCAAGATTGCACTCTTTTGCTTTTGCGAAGCGTAGGCATTGTGCGGTGGGGCAAAAGCAAATGTGTGCAATGTGCTATTGCAAGAAATTTTAAAAAATGTTAAGCGTTGGTAAATTTTATTTTCTTCTTTGTCTGTCGGTGTTAGAGTATAGCTGTCGTGTCTATGAAATGCGGTCAAGTCAAGTGTTTGCGCTTTCGTGTCAAGATTAAAGTCAGTGTCGTATTTCATTGAAAAGTCTGTCATTAATTTATTTTAAGCATTGGCTATAACGTTTCGGCTGCTGCTTTTCGGTGGCGGTTTTTACCCACTGCCGTTTCCACGAAGTACTGCCGATTAAATTATTACTTCTCTGTCTCACGAGCCACTGTCCCGCCACTGAAAGCAGAAGCCTGTTACCAGCTGCCCTTATGTCTTTCGTTGTCCTGTCGTGCCGTGTTTGCATTGTCATTGCGATGTCTGGTGCGTTTGCTTGCAAGCTCTTTTGCATTTTTTTATTTGGTTTTGTGCGTTTGGAAAAAATGCAAATGTGCTTGCAAATACGTTGGATTTATATTTCTGCAAAAAAATATTTTGTCAAAGTTCTTTGCTCGTCAATAGTCAGTAATTCCGTGTCTTTATATATTGTGTCAGGTTTTATCATTCCTAATGATGCAGTTACTACAAAAGAATAAACTTCTCTTTTTTTCTCAATAGATAGTCCTTTGTCTTTAACGAATGTATGATACGCTGTTGCAATTCTTTCCCAAATTTTTATTTCACTTTCAGGATTAATATCTCGTCTGAAATTTGTTTCAAACTCCGCAAAAGTCGTATGTTGAACTTCAAAAGTTATCTCATAAATTACTTTTGCCCGATTATAAAGCATTTCAGGTAATCTGTCCAATCTGATTGGTCCAGGGTTTATTTCATTTACATTTACAACTTTATATTCACCGCTGTTTGTGTCCATATAGAATTTTTTTAAATGTCAAATAACTCAACTTGTGAATTTACTGTTTTGCCAATACGGAATTCACGAAGCGGTAAAATAATTTCTTCAATTTCGGCTAAATGATTCCATAGAACAAAGTTTTTTCTATTGAACTGTGGAATTAGCTTGTATGCGTTCTTGTTAGTTGGCAAAAGGTCAATTATTTTTTCAATAGTGTCATTGCTGCAAATTGCACCCAGAGGACGACCATAATAACCTGCAAGTACCCAACGAAATTCATTAAACTGTTTCCTTACTGCTTCCATTGTATGTTTGGGTAACATCTTTTTATCCAAAGAATTTTCTTTGTAAGGATAAATATTCCCAATCAAACTCATATTGACTAACTGCTCAGCAATTTCTTTGTCGGCTAATCTTGTATTTATCTCGTCCGTGTCGTTAAATGACAATGGGTTTAATGAACCCCAGTATGCAACAGCATTACTTGTTCCTCTATCAATCACGACAAGTTTGCTGTGAATTTTAGGAGAAACCATTACCTTAAAACCTTGCTTCATAAATTCATTCAACACTTCAACAGCAGACATATTTATTTGGTCTCCACCGAACATTTTGTCAGGGGGGCGTGTGATTATCGTTATTACTCCATCTCCGTCCGTGTTTGTTTTAAAATTCCGCAACGCTTCTTTAAGTTTGTTCCATCTTGGTTTTGTAACAAACGGTGAAACAAATAATATAGAGTGTTTTGCACTACTAATGTCGTTCTCCAAAAACTTGTAGTAAAGTTGTGATGGTAAAATTATCAAACTGTTCCTTTGTTCAGTTGTAAGGGATATTGTGTTTTCATTAATTAAATCTGTTTCGCTGAACTGTTTAAATATTTTCTCTTTGATTGGTTTTGCGTCAATAATTGTTGCGGAATTTAAGAATTGTAAAATATCATTAAATGCAGGTCTTGGATTTGCTTCTCGTAACTTCTGTAACTTCTTTAAATCTCCGACAAAAATTAATTTGAATTGACTGCGACTTATCGCAACATTATGAATATGGAAATCTTTCGTTTTTAAAAAACCAGTAAAACCACCTTGGCAGCCGTCTGTTAAATCATAAAAAATTATTGGTGCTTCTCCGCCTTGCATTTTGTGAACACTTGATGCAACATTAGATAAATTTTCTTTGTATTCATCGGGCAAAAATTTTAAAAGCAATGCAGATGTTAATTGATATTGTGCACGGTAGGGACTGATACAGCGAATATTCTTTAATTCTATTTTGTAATTTTCAACAAGTTCTCGGGTAATTTCTGCTACAATCGCAGCATTGATAAGATTATAAGGACTTCTGTCCGATGTTCTACTGTGGTATGTTCTGATAGCAGTTGTATCAACAAAGAAAATATCATTGTTGGCAGAAAGGAAATGTCCGTTTAAATGAAATTGCTTGAAATCATTTGGTATTTCGTATTCATCTTTTAAATCATTTCCGGCTAATTTATACCAAGGTCTTATTAGGTCAGCAACCTTTGGTGGCATTCTATGTTGCAATGAGAGAATGGCTTGATATTCATTCAGTTTTTTTAAAGCAACTACTCTCTGAACTTTATTTTCTTTCTCTGATGTTTCATCATCGCTTTCGGTAGATATTTCACCATTGAGTTCAATAAAATCATAGTAACTGCTTGCCAACCATTTTAGTGCTATCTTGCTTTGACTGGTTGAAATTGGTTGTAACTGCAAATGGTCTCCGCAAAGTATTATTCTTTCTTTCACTAATGTAGCAGTGCAGTATAATTGTGGCAATAAAACCATTGAAGTTTCATCTACAACCAATGTGTCAAATTCACATTCAGCAAGCGTTTCATCATAAGAAGATTTTACCAAAGTGCAGCAAATTAATTTTGCTTCTTTGATTACATTTTTCTCAATGTTCCGTAATTTTTCATTCAAAGAATTTAATTGAGATTGAATTGGCTCAATGATTTTTTGAATTTGTTTTATCTTTTCTTTTTTTTCGTTCCAATAACTTTCTGATTTTGAAAATAAATTTTTGTAATTGATTAATTCCTTTTGGTGCATTTTTAGTTTGGTCTCAAGCAAACTCCTTAAATGCTCGTTGTTCTCAATCTGTTTTTGAATTTCAGCAATGCTTTGCTCATATTTTTTTGTAATGGTTTCTTGATTTACCCTACTCATTGAAGCAAACTCATTAATTGCATTGCCTTTATCTTTATTGATTATATTATATTCCTCGCCTAACAAAATCCACAACGGTTTTTGTTCTTCCAATTTTAATACAAGATTCAACGCTTCAAAACATTTCTGTATTAAATTTATATCAAAACTACTTTGAGATACTGTTGTGCTTAATTTAGACAATGTATTTACAAAATCACCCGTTAATTCAGATTCAGTTGTAATTTCAGATGCTTGTAGTTGTTTGTAAGTTTCTATCGATGATTTTTGTTCTGGAATTTTTGAAAGGATTGTTTCTTGTTTTTCTTTTAAGGATTCAATTTCGTTTTTATGTCGCAGAAAACTTAAAAAAGCATTTTCAAGCTTTTCAATTCTATTTGCTATTGTTTTAACTTCTTTTTCATTTGTTTCTAACTCGGTGTTGGTTTTGTGAACTATGGCATTTATTCCCGCTACTTTTGTTTTTTGATTCTTGAGTTTTTCGGCAACGCTCCCTATTCTTAAAACAATATCTTTAACATTTTCGCTTTCTTTAATGCTTGCAAAAATTTTGTTTTTGGATTGGGTTGTATGTTTATTCTGCTCTTGTAAATTTTGACTTGTAGGAATTGTTTTTTGTTTTTCGGTTATCTTAATAATTTCATCGTTCAAGTATTGGGCGTATTCAAATTGTTTTAACTCATCTTGGATTATTTTCAATTCTCTCTGCTCATTCTCAATTTTTTCTTGTAGTGTTATTATTTCACTTTGTATTTCTTGTGATTTGTGTTGAGCAACTTCCCACGAACCAAAAACATTTTTTACATCGGAATTTGTTTGACTTCCAATCCTTACAATCTTTCCGTCACTTTTTAATTCATCAAATATTTTGTAAGGAGAATTTTCAATCAAACCTTTCAGCAATCCGTCAATAGCATTGTTTGTATTTGAAGCAAAAAGAATTTTTTGTCCATTTAAAAGTAATTCCGCAATAACTCCTTGTAATGTTATTGTTTTACCAGTCCCTGGCGGACCCCAAATGATTGTGAGTTTTTGTTTCAGTGATGCACTAATTGCGGCAATTTGTTCGTCAGTAAGTTTTATTGTATCGTTTCTTTGTGAATGGTTTAGTTTCTCTTCAAGTGTTGGCACTTGAGAGTTACGATTTGGATTAAATAAATAAATTGCTGTTTCAGTTTTAAACTTGGTTGGTTCTTTATCAATTGCAACAATGCGTCTGTCAATTAAATCAATCAAAACTTTTAAGTCAATAATTATTTCCAGTGTCGGAATTGTTCTTCCCCTATTCTCATAAAGCGCAATTTCAACTTCTAACTTGTCATGCGGAATAGCGGTAATACTGCCCTTTACGGTGTTCCCGTCAATACTTAAAATGTATGGCTTGTCGGCTTCAAGTGGTTTTTCGGGTTGTTTCGGAAGGAAAAATTTATAAATGTATTTGTCGGCTAACTCTTGCTGTAAAATTCCGTTGTGCAATTTGATTTTTTGCTCGTTCGCTCTGTCTGATAATGCTTCATATTCTTTTATTAATGCCCTATGAATTTCACTCCGCTGTTCATCTCGGCAAGCATACTTTTGTTCTGTAAGTTGATTTGGCATACTTGTCAGTCTTTATTGGAGCGTTGGGGCAAAATGCAAATGTGCTGCACTCCAAAATATAAAAATAAAAAACTTGTGCAGCTCTTTTGCATTTTGCGAAGCGATAGCCAAACGGCTTTGCCGAAATTTTTTCTGTTGTCCGTGTCCTTTGTCAAGTCTAATGTTTGCACTGTCTTTTTTTTAAGGGTTGCTGGTAACGGTCGGTGGTTGCATGAGCCGCCGTATTGTTCGCACAAATATATCAATATATAATGAACTAAAAAACTTGCGGTTTTATCTACCGGCACGAAACGGCGGTTGATGCAACCACATGTTATGCCCTGTATTGATTTTACCTCTGTTAATTTTATTTCATATTAAATTTATTATATTTGCAGAATATAAAGGCGATGGAGTTCGCCCTTAACCGCCTAAATTGGCTGATAACTCCTACTTTACAAATTGAATATATAATTTTAAAGAGGAGTCAATATGAATTCTGATTATATTCCTTTAATCGTTGCTGGTTTAGTTTTAATTTCAAGTCTAATTTCACTACGTCTTGGTCTATCTGTTGCAATCGTTGAAATTTTATTAGGGGCAATAGCAGGTAATTTAGGTCTGACAACAGAAAACTGGATGCTATACTTAGCTAATTTTGGTGGTATAATTCTAACATATTTGGCAGGAACAGAAATAGACACAAAAATAATGCGGAATAACTTTAAAGAAAGTTTTTTTATTGGTTTTTTTTCGTTTCTATTACCTTTTATTGGAACTTGTCTATATACATATTATATTTCAAAATGGACATTACAAGGTTCTTTAATTGCTGGGTGTGCTTTATCAACTACATCATTAGCGGTTGTCTATTCTGTGCTTGTGGAAACAGGTTTGTCAAAGACGAATATAGGAAAAAAAATAATGTCTGCTACCTTTATTACTGATATGGGAACTGCACTTTCACTAAGCATATTATTTATTAAACCAACTTTATATACCTTACTCTTTGTTGTTGTATCTACTGTCTTAATTGTAGCGTTTTATAAATTTTCAGATTACATATTTCGTAATCCACGATGGACAAATAAAGTCATTGAGCCTGAAATGAAATTTATATTTTTTGTTTTATTTGCATTTATCTTTTTTGCAAAACTCGGAGAAGGTCATGCAGTATTACCTGCTTTTATTTTAGGATTATTGATGTCTAAACATTTTCATGAGCAAAGCAAAACAGTTATTGTCAGAAATAAACTTCGTACCGTTGCCTATGCAATAGTTACTCCAATTTTTTTTATTGTTGGGGGAATGAAAATATCAATAACTTTAATAATTTCAGCAATCGGTCTTTTTGTAATTCTGTTTGCTGTCAAGATGATTACAAAATTTTTAGGAGTTTATTTTTTTGCAAAAAAGTATATTCCAAATGGGTCAATGTACACTACTTTATTGATGAGTACTGGTCTTACATTCGGGACAATATCAAGCATGTATGGATTACAAGCAGGCTTAATCAATCAAGTTCAGTACTCCGTTTTAGTTGGTGTCGTTGTCGCAAGTGCAGTCATTCCTACTTTTATAGCTCAAAAGTGGTTTATGCCACATCATTCAGAAGATTTATCAGAAAATAATAATGGCATCCAAAAATATAGGGCATAACGAGCAGTGGCTGCTTTGAGTGCCGCAATAGAAAGCACTTTACAGTCTGCCGCGATTACGATTCAAATATACAAAAAAGTTTCCGTCAACCACCAAACTGCGGCATTAAAGCAGACACAAGTTAGCCCACGTAATAAAGTCAATCGTTATTTTTAAATCGTTCTTGAAATCTTGTAAACTTTGCATTTGGGGATAAAAAAAGCCACTCATTGAGCAGCTTTTAAAGTCTAAAATTATTTCGATTAGTCTTTTAGATTAAACGCTTTTTTTACTTCGTTATAGTTTTTATAATCAACATTAGGATGTGCTATTTTTGCTGCCTTAGAAAGACAGACTAATTTATATGTGCCACCATTTGTCGGATTTAAATTACTGTCATCTGATGCCGCAGCATATACAGTTACAGTTCCAGCAGCAAATGTGTAAAATACATTTAATGTTACTCCACCACCTAAATTTAAACTATAAGGAACTGCTGCGTAAGAACCGCCACCTTCGTCTTCGTAAAGCAAGACAGAACCTGAGTTAACGACATCTGCTGTGAGATATGAAATATTATTCCATGTCGAATAACTCCATAATTGAGTTGCGTCCCAACCCCATTGAGCATTTGTGAGTAATGTTGTATTCATGTCTGTGTTACCATAATTACCTTTTGGTTGATAACCAGAATCGTCATCTTTTTTGCAACTGTTTAAAGTCATTAATCCACCTACTAATAATAGGCAAGCAAAAATTGTAAATTTTTTCATGTTTTTTTTGGTTTTGTTTTCCGCATCAGTCCCAAATGCAGAGTTTATAAAATAAAAAAGCGTGGTACTGTAACTACATTCGTCTTTAAGGTATCGCCAGACACCCGCACTACAAAATAAGAAACAGCCCACGCTTTGCGTGGGCGTATCACTTATTATCCTTGTAGTGCTAAAAACTGGCGATTTTTAAAGACAAGATAAAAGCTAACGCTTTATTTTAAATTTCGATTTTTAAAGAACGCTTTAATGAAATATTAAAAACAAATGTAAAATAATTTTTATAAACCTTTTAATTTAATTACAATGTATTTTGAAATCATAATTTCTGTATTTGTTTTAATGTTGTCATGGGCAATATATGAATTAACGAAATCTATTCATTTTGCTCTATTTTCCGCAATATTTCTTCATATAATTTGGCTTTTTTTATCTTGTCGATCAGATATAAGAATTTACAAAGACCTAAGAAGAAAATTGCGAAAACATAAACAAATGAAACGAGAACTAAATTTAAAAAAGTCCAATGAAGCCAATACCAAGTAAAGGCAGACAAACTTAAAATCAATAATGAGTTTAGTCCGCTTGAAAGGAAAAGGTCTTTTGTATTAAATTCGTTTGAGTCAATTTTATTTAGTTCATATTTTAAAACATATATTCCATTTTGTAATGTTATTAATGAAATATTTGAAATAAACCAATTAATAGATAAAACAAAACATAAAATAATTGAAATCCAAATTGGATTGTGATTATAAAAGTAAGGACAAATCAGATATAAAGAAATAAACCAATATGTCATTAAAACAAATACGGTTGTCAGTGCCAGATATGTTTCTTTTGAAAGATTTGTCAGTATTTTGCCAAAAATTTTTAGAAACGTATGTGATAAATCAATTAAGTTGTCTGTCATGTTATGTCTTTTTTGTCTTAATTATTATGTGGGCTAACGAAACTGTATTGCTTGCAATGGCGGACTGTCAGGCAAAGACAGACGAGTCTGCCGAAATAATAATTTTAGGTTGCACCGCTGAACCCCTTCAACCACAAGCCATT
>CAINEZ010000527.1 GCA_903847905.1 uncultured Bacteroidota bacterium | reverse complement strand
TTGATGCTATTGAAAAATGGTTTGAAATTAAACCAGAAATATTTTTACAAAAACCTGATGAATTTAAAAATAAAGTTTTATCTTTGAAAATAATTAACACAAGTTATCATAAACAACCTTGTGAAACTTGACAGATAGTTATATAATTTTATACTACTCGAAAATGATTTTAAAACTTCCGTTTCGCTCATATTGCCATAATAAAAAGGGGCATTACCCTTAACGGATCTACTAATTATTGAATCCGAAATATTTATATCTGTCCATGAAATTTTTTTTGGAAGTTTATGTTCTTTTTTTGCAATACTTTCGAGTTCGGTACCAGGGTATATCTTCATTAAATTTATATTAACAGTATTTCCATCATTTATTATTTTTTTCATTAAAATTAATGTATCATTAGCTTCTTTTTCAGTTTCTCCAGGATGACCTATTATAAATCCAAAATCACCACGAAGTCTCGTTTTTTTGCACATTGCGGAAACATTTTCTACCATGGCTACAGAATTTTTTTTATTTAATACGTTGTCAATAATATTTTGCGATCCTGATTCTACACCAAAAGAAATCGAAACAGCTCCAGCTTTTTTTAATTTATTAAAAAGCATTTCATTTACTTTATTAATCCGGGCTCCTTGTATAATTAACTTATAATCTTTTTTTGACGCAATAAGAATATCGCAAATTTCCTCAACTCTTTCAATATTCTGAGTAAAGCTATCATCAATAATCCAAAACACAGTTTTTCCATAATTTTTTTCAAGGAGAAACATTTCTTTTGTAACATTATCAGGGCTTCTATATCTAATTTTATGCCCCCATATTTCAGATGTTGCACAAAAAGAGCAACGATAAGGACAGCCTCTGCTTGTAATTATAGGGAAGGTTTTATTATAATAAATACGTGGGATATACTCTGAAACGTAATAAAACTTATTCATATTTAATTTATCGTAAGCTGGAAATGGTAAATCATCTAGCTCATAATTATAGATGATTTTTGGGTTATGAATTATTTTATTATTTAACCGGTATGAAATATTATTAACACTGGATAAATTATTTCCATCTTCAATACATTTAAGCAAATCAAGAAAAACATGTTCTCCTTCTCCTCTAACAATAATATCAATATCTTTAATTTTTTCTAATGTGTCTTCTGTCGCAAGTGTTGGATGAGCACCACCGGCAATTATTAGCTTTTCAGGGAGGTTCTTTTTAATAACACTTACTGTTTCAAAAGCATCAAATCTATTTTCAGTAGAAAAACTTATTCCAATAATATCAGGATTATAATTTTTAATTTTATTAATCAATAATTTCAAAGAAATATTATTTACTCTGCAATCAATAATTTCAACAGAAAAATTGTATTTATCAATATAAGCAGCTATATAAGCAAGTCCTAGGGAGGGAACTATACATTTACGAGATAAAACAGTTCTGTTTTTTTCAGGAGGAGTTATCAGTAAGACTTTCATAAAATTTTACTTGATGAGATATTTCTCCAATTCGGCTATTGGTTTACAAGCATTAATCCATCCATGATAAATAGGCGCGCATACATGGTGTTTGCTTATCCACGAAGTGTTTG
Source organism: uncultured Bacteroidota bacterium (assembly GCA_903847905.1). Lineage (GTDB taxonomy): Bacteria > Bacteroidota > Bacteroidia > Bacteroidales > CG2-30-32-10 > CAINEZ01. Next base: position 1,896 of record CAINEZ010000527.1, on the reverse strand, counting down.
GTAAATCAATATTTATTTTATCAATAACATGTCCCAAATCATTATAATCATAAACTTTTCCTGTTTCTTCTTTAAGGTTATATCCAAAAACAATATATTTATAATAACCCGATGTCATTTCATTAGGGAATTTGATGCGATTTTTAAAAATTTGAGAAAACTTTATTGCAAGATTATTTTTCCAATCAAGTATTTCGGGTAGTCTTTCCAATTGAATAATTCCAAGCGCGGCAGTAATTTCATTCATGCGATAGTTAAAACCATCCAACACAGGATAAGTTACTTTTCCATCAATAATTTTTCCCCCATAATTCCTATACTCTTCAAGCCAATTTAAAAAATCCTGATTTTTACTAACAACTATACCCCCTTCGCCGGTGGTCATTGTTTTGGTTGCATAAAAACTATATGCGCCTGCAAACCCCCAACTACCTGCTGATTTACCTTTAAAACTGGCGCCATGAGCATGAGCGCAATCTTCAATTAAGTAAATATTATTTTTTTTACAGTATTCAGTAATTTTTTCAATTTCAAATGCTATATGACCACCAATGTGAACAACAACTACAGCTTTGGTTTCAGGAGTTATTCTTTGTTTCATGTCTTCAAAACTCAAACAAAGATCTTCCTTGTTGCAATCGGAATAAACCACTTTGCCCCCTGCTTTTTTAATAGCAAGTATGGTTGCCCAGAAAGTATTTGATGGTACTATAACTTCTTTGTTCCTAACATCGATATAATCCAATATTGATAATAAAGCAACACCGCCGTTTGAAACCGCTTTAGATTCAATACCGACAAAAGAAGAAAATTTGTTTTCAAATTCCCGAAGCGTTTTACCGTTTGACAAAACACCAGAGTCAAATACCTTGTTAAGTATTTGAAAATATTTTTGTCTAGCATCATTATCGAATGGAATAAACATAAATATTTTATATAAAGTTTTTAGTATGAACTTTGTTTATATCATAAAAAACGCGATTAAATGAAGTAATGCGGCATACATCACATCCTTTTTGATTTATCGGGTTCAATAATTTTTTTGTTGCAGATTTATGAATCGAAGAATTCCAAATTTCTTTAAAAGTATTATTATTGATATTTCCTATGTGTATCGGATCATGTCTGCGCTTTTCACATAAAGCAACATTACCATCGGCGTGAATAATGCACGATAACAAATGCGCAACGCAAGGTAAGTTATCATTATCCTTAATCAGTCGTTCATTAATTGTATAAATAAATTTCAACCTTGAATTATTTAAATATTCAATTATTTTTTTCTTTAGATTAATTAAATCCTCAAGTGAAGGAATTATATCGTCGGCTTCTTCAACGGGGCGTAAATACATATAGTCTATGCCAATATTATTTAAGGTATTAATTAAATCGAAAAGGTTATTTATATTTCGTTTAGTAAGTACATAACCGATACCGATATGTGTTTTCTCCGAATTTCGGATACTACATAATTTATCAATATTGGCAAGTACTTCTTGAAATTTATCAATTCCTTTTTCTATTAAATATTCCTCAGGTGTTGATGCATCCATAGAAATCCTTACCCATCTAAAATTATTAATAATATCTGAACAATCAATGACTCCGTTTGTAATTAATCCCATGTGAAGTCCGATACTGTGTCCATATTTAACAATTTTATCAAAGTCATCATGAAGAGTTGGTTCGCCTCCTCCTTCAATAGTAACGCCAATATTATATTCAGCAAAGTAATCAAATAATTGAAAAACCTTTTCTATTAATAAAGATTTATTATTTTTCTTTATACGCTGATCCGTACACCATGCGCACTTTAAATTACACTTATTTGTAAGATGCAATTCTACGCTAATAGGAGGTAGATTGTCAAACTCTTTTGTTTTATTTACAATATTA
>CAINEZ010000526.1 GCA_903847905.1 uncultured Bacteroidota bacterium | reverse complement strand
CGCTTCTTCTATCTTCCTTTGTTTGTCTCTTTCTTTTTGCCTGTATTGTTCCAATGCTTTGGTTAATTCTGTTATGGTTTTGCTCATTGCGCTTGTGCCGGTTTCTAATTTTTCCGCCGCTTCTCTTATCAATCGTTGTGTATAGCTGTTGCTGTATAAATCAACGGTATCGCGGTATTCTAAATATTCGTTACTCTTGCTTTGCAGGTGCAGTGTGGCTCTCAGCTTTTTTATGTTGTATATTTCTATTCCGCCCCAGAGGGTAGCTGTCAGATATTCGTTTTCGTAAATCAACTGTTCAGGATTGTCGGCGTTTAAAGTTCCCTGCCTCGCCGGCAGGCAGGCAAGCCCCAAATCTAAAGCCCCAAGTTTCAAGGTTGACGGGTTGATGAGTTGATTTTCTGCATTTTTTCTTTCACCGAATATTTTTAAAGGAGTTTCTTTTTCCTGTTTTTCCGATGAAAGAAAAAACTTTCTGTTGTTTAAGAACTCTGTAAATACTGCTGGTTCGTGTCCTTGTGCTATGCTGTTTATATCTTCATCGTCCGGAGTTTCAATGTAGCTTATTTTTACGGTTCGACTTCGCTCACCGCAAGTGTTTAATAGTTCTTTGATAATTCCTGCATGCGCATATATCGCTTCCCTGCCTGCATTATCTCCGTCATAAAACAGTATCACTTCTTTTAATGCCTGTAAATTCTTAATCGCTGTTTGATGTTCTGCTGTAAAATTGTTTGTGCCGTAACAGCTTATCATCTTGTATTTACAGGCTATTTCAGGGATTTGTAAAAGTGTAGCGCAATCAATAATACATTCCGTTATTATTAATCTTTCTGTTTCTGCTTTGGGATATTTCGGGTAAATGCCCTGATGTTTGCCTGGTAAATAGCGGTGCCTGCCTGTCCGGTAGGCAGGTTTGCTTTCTTTGCTTTCATCTATGCACCTGCCGTAAAGGTTGACTATTTCGCCTTGCTCGCTGCTGATGGGGAACACTACACAGCCGTCAAAAAAACTGTGGTAATTATTTGTTCTGCCTAATTTATCGGGGTAAATTAAACCTGATGCTAAATACATTTCCTTTAGCTCCGGCGTGATTTCACGGCTTTTATGGAACATGTGAGCATCATAGCCAACGGTGATCTTATTTACATCTAATGCCCGATTCTGTAAATACTGCTTGGGCTTTTCATCTCTGCCGTGTATGCTGCGGGCAAAGTAAGTAAAGGCTTTGGTTAATGTTTCTGTGCGTTGTTCTTTTGTTAACTCCTTTGTTGGTTCGTTATTATTCATAAGCTTTATGGTTTTTGTTGGTATATGATGTAATAATAATTTTGCTTTATTTATTGCTTCGTGTTTTGTACAGTTTTCTTTTTGTTGTATAAAGTCTATCTGGTCAGTCCCTTTGCCACAGCCGAAGCAATGCCAGGTATTTGTTTTGGGGTAAAGCTGCAAGCTTGGTTTATCGTCTTCGTGGAATGGGCATTTTATAAGGTGGTTCCGGTTGGGACTGTGCCCGTAATGATTCACTACTTCTATTATGTTTAAGCGGGTTTTGATGTCGGGGATTTCCATAAGTGAAAAATATTATTGGTTCTATTTGTCCATGAGGCAAAAATACAAAATAGATTTATATAACCTATTTATTTATTATATTTTTTTTAACATTGACAAATTCTATATCTTTTATTACCTTTGTGGACATTTTTAACCTTAATCAATATGAATATTGGAAGTAAAATAAAAAATACACGGGAAGCCAAAGGTCTTACTCAAAAAGAAGTTGCGATTTCTGTTAATATGGATCAATCTCAATATTCTAAAATTGAAAAAGGCAAAACAGATCCTTCAACTTCTACTTTGGAAAAAATTGCCAAAGCTTTAGACGTGGAACTTGCAGAACTCTTTGCTTCAGGTAATATTTTTAAAGACATTAATTCTGCTGATAAAACCTTAGTGGAGAAAATTAAATTAATTGAGCAGTTGGACGAGCCTGAAAGAAAATCTATCTATAATATTATTGATGGGCTGTTTGCCAAAAAAAGACTTACTGATACACTTTCTAACGCCCTTAATATTGCTCACTAAAACCATTTTATATGAATACTGTTTTTAATATCCCTATTGATTTCCGCCAAATCTTTAACGCATTGAAGCAATTACCTTACAATGAAAGAAAGATGTTAGCTAAAATTCTTGAAAAGAAAGAAATTGACAATACTGCTTTGGACTTTATTACCGAAACAGAAAATAAAATAATATGTAGAACTTTTGATGCAGTGAAACTGGATTTGTCTAATTTTAAATTTAATCGTGATGAAGCTAACCAACGATAATGCTTTTATTGATACAAACATTTTGGTTTATTGCTATGACGCAAATCCTTCTTTGAAAAAAGAAAGAGCTACTGAACTCACAAAAAATATTCCTTCTTTATTTATAAGTACTCAGGTCGTACAAGAGCTTGCATGCGTAATGTCAAGAAAATACAACACCAAATGGAATGTCGTTTTACAGACTATTGAAGAACTTAAAAAAGATTTCTCTATTGCTGTTAATTCTATTAATACCATCGTAAAAGCTTGCTCTATTTCCGATAAATATAAATTCTCTTTTTACGATTCTCTTATTGTCGCTGCTGCTCTCGAATGTAATTGTAAAATCCTTTATTCCGAAGACCTGCAACACAAGCAAATTATCGAAAATTCTTTAACTGTTATTAATCCGTTTGCTCTGTAAATGCAAAAGCCCCGAGTTCTCGGGGCTTTAAATACATTGCGAAATTTCTTGCTTTGCACGGTAATATTTTGGACACTACCCATGAACACTACCTGTTTCGGATTACTTATAGCAAAAGTAAACAACGATATTTAGTTCCAATTAATTCATTAACTTTGGTAAATAAGGAATCTTTTAAATTAACCTCTTGATTACTTATAATAATTTTTTTAATTTCAGTATTTTTCTTTGAAACCGATATTTCATTGTATGTTCCGTCTATTCCAAAACTATAATATTCATTTTTTAATTTTAATAATTCTGGTATAAACGCTTCAATTTTTTTAAATTCTTTATTTTTTAATTCCTTACAATAAACTTGTTTATATTTTTTATCCAACACTATTAAAGAATCTATTTTTATTTTTTTTTCGTTTATTGTATATAAGTATTCAGATAATCCTTCTGCATTACTTTGTATGATTTTTATTTCAAAGTTATCTTTATTATCAATATTAACACCATTAGTTATCTTATAAAATGGCAGTATAATAAAAAACAAAATTATTATTATTGATTTCATAATTTAGTTATTTACAGATTTGTTCCCATTTTTTTATTTGAATACTTTTAATGTATTTTTTATTCGTTTCTATATAGGTTTTTAGTTCTATCTCTGTTTTACCAGTTTTGCCCCATATTATTAAATTATAATTTTGAGCATTATTATGTGCTTCATATTCATCCATATAGTCATAAAGCCTAGGTGTACTTATTAGAAGTTTACCTGTAATATATTGCTCACCATGAGTTGTTTCATGTACTATTGAACTTTGATTTCCAGAGTAAAACATAACATCAAATCTTTTATTCTTTTCATCCCAATCATTATGCCCTCCTGCTTTTATTTGACCATTTGGATTAGGTTCTGCGTGATAATAAAACATTGGAGTATTTGGATCCATTACTTCATCGAACGTAGTTTTTATGTCTAATAGCTTAGCTCTTTCTGTATTTAAATCAGTTATTTGTTTTTCAATATCTTTATTTTCATAATTCGATTCTTGACATCTTTTTGATAAATTATTTATATCTTCAGTATTTATTTTAATTCTATCATTTATTTCGTTATAAGTTTTTTTAAATTGTTGTCTTGAATTATTATCAGCAAAGCTAGTATCTGCACCATTTTTATCTACCAACCAAATAGGATTATCAGCAAAGCACGCATACGGGCTTTCCCAAGGCTTCTCAACTTTATCACGATTCCATCTCCAAATCAACCGGCTATCATACTCCCAAAATTCCGCTGTATAATTCGCACCGGTTATGCCTGTAATTTCGTCATCTTTTTCCTGTCCGTTGTGTCCAAACATGTAACTGTCACTTGAAAAATTCCGCCCCGGCATAATCATACCTCCGGGATATTCGTCGCAACTACTCACAATATCCGCCATATAATAATCAATAATTCCGGTTGAAGTTTCATGCGGTATCTTGCGATCACTAATTGTTGCTAAAACATTTTGAAGTTGATTTGTCAACTCTGATTGCCTACGCACTTTTTTAGTACAAAAGTTTGAGGTCAGTGTTACTGTAATAGTGCTGTTGTTATATGGATTTGATACGCCCTGCATAGTTTGGCTTTGCTCACTACAAGTAATTCATACAAGTTTTTTTCTT
>CAINEZ010000525.1 GCA_903847905.1 uncultured Bacteroidota bacterium | reverse complement strand
CATGTCATACACTTGCATTTTTACATTTTTCGTATCTATGTATTTAATACAAACCTTGTCAATGGCAGGGTTTGGGTATATATATAATTTATCTTGATAATTTAAATCGTCAATGCTACTGCCATTATCTTTTACACAGCGTATTGATAACCCAACTTTTTTGGGGGGATTGCCGCTGACTATATTGCTGTTATCAAATGTCAGTAACCGATGCCATGGATTGTTTGTCCCAAGATCGGTAGAACTCCACAAGAGAGCATATTGACCAATGTTGTCGAATGTATCATCATAGCTACGGTGACCACCTGGAAGAGCGGTAAACCCACTTTCATTAGTCGCCCCTGTGTTAGGACTTTGCCAATGAGTTGTATCAGTTTCTTTTAGCTTGCCACCAGCAACACTTATACCTCCTAAATAGCTTGTCAGTATTGTCCATTCAGCATCAGTAGGTATATGCCAGCCAGATGGGCACAATTTACGTGAGTCTCCAACGGTAAACCAGTTGTAGAGTTTACCATAAATTATACTATTGCTTGGTGTATTGTCATAATGACAATAAGCTCCAGTTGTAAGAGTATCCCATTGTCCATTATCAATTATGTTGGGTATCGAGTCGCCATTAAGGTATTTTGTTGTTTTCAAATTTTCTTTCATCCAAACTTGTGTCCCTATTGTTACAGTATTATAAACATTCCCATCAATATCTGATACAGTAGTCTGTGCGTTGGTCTTAAATGCAAATAATGCAAGTGTCGAAAATAGTAAAAATGTGTGTGTCATAATGTTCTTTTTTAATTTATAAATATTTAGGGTTTATGTGATTACTGTCTCTGCTCTATGGTGCATAACGGTTCGGCGGTTGCTTTTCGGTGGCGATGTTTAGCACTAAATTTTCCACGAAGCACTGCTGTTTAAATTATTACTTTTCTGTCATACGAACTACTCACCCGCCACTGAAAGCAAACGCTTGTTATATGCTGCCAATATTATCTTTGAATTAATAGTCTTTGGTATTCTGTCAAGTCCTTCGAGTTAATTGCAATTATATAAACGCTATTACTTAGATCTCCGATATTAATTTGTCGTTGGTTTTGTTTTAATGTCTCCGATTTAACTAAAGTACCAATAACATTATAAATATTTAATGTCAGGTCAGTATTGTTTGTATTGTCAATATTCAAAGTAATAATGTCAGAAGCAGGATTTGGAAAAATCGTTATATTACTTTCATTATTATTTATTTCTTTTATTCCTAAACCAGCCAAAGGTAGTTTCCAAACACCACCTCCAAAAGTTCCAGCAACAATATTGCTCCCGTTAACAGCTAATGATGTGATATATGTACTTGTTAAACCTGCATTAATTTGAGTCCAAAGAGCTCCATTATTTGAGGACCAAAACGCTCCACTAGTAGTGCCAGCAAAAAGGTTGTTACCATTTACAGCTAATGCTTCAACCCAATTATCTGTTATACCTGTATTAACAGCCGTCCAACTGCTACCATTGTCTGAGGACATATATATTCCAAAATTTGTACCAGCAAAAATATTATTTCCACTCAAAGCAAGTGAGAATACCAATGAAGTATCATGTAAACCCGTATTTACAGAAGTCCAACTTGCACCATTGTTATTAGATAAAAATATACCATCACCCCTATATGATGTGCCAGCGTGAGCTCCTGTACCTACAAAAACACTATTCCCTTTTATTAGCAATGGGCCGGCTTCATCATCTACTGGGAAATTACTAGTAATAGAAGTCCAACTATTTCCACTATTTGAAGAATAATATATAACATTGCCAGCTGTAGCATAAACTTTACTTCCGCTTACAGCTATTCTATCAGGCATATACTGCAAACCGTAGCTTTTAGAAGTCCAACTATTTCCATTGTCAGATGACAAATACACTCCATTACCCCAAATACAAGTGTAAATATTGCTTCCACTTATTGCTAAGGCTTCGACAGTAGATTGTCCTCCGGTCGGCAGCCCATTATTCACAGAAGCCCAATTACTTCCATTGTCAGGTGATAAAAACATACCACAAGTACCAGTTCCTTCAAAAATATTGTTTCCATTTATAGCTACACTGTACACATAACCATTGCAGGAATCATTAATTTGTTGCCACTGTGCATTAGTCGTAAATGTCATTGCAATTAAAACTGTCAAGATAATTGTAAACTTTTTCATTTTAATTTTGTCAGAGTTTATCGTGCTGACGCCGCACTTTTATAATGTTATTTTATTTATTAAAGTTAATCTCGTGTCATTTCTATTGGTTGCATATAACGATTCAGGGCTGCTAACGGCGGCGGTTTTAGAGCACTTTTGTGTCCCCCGCATAAATATTTCTCAAAGCTACAAAAGTTTCTGTCAACCACAATCTCGCCGCTGGTAGCAGACCGAAGTTACCAGCTGGCATTGAATCCACCATGTCATTAAAAGCCTTGTCTGTCCTGTGTTTCGCAGTCATGTGTCATGTTGCTTTTTGTCTGTCGGCAAGTGGGTTAGCGAAGTTTTATTTTTTAAAGGAGGGAAGATTTTTTGTTTTTATTTTTTTTGTGGCAAAGGAGGAAGCTCTTTTGCAGCCAAACACTTTATTCCTTTAAAATAAAAGCTGCAAATGTGCTTACGACTGTGCGATGGCTATTTCTTTTTTCTTGTTCCTGATGTTAATTCCTTGCGTTTCTTTGTTTCCGGCAAATAGTTTTTTGATGTAATAACCTTTTCGCCACTTTCTTTCTCTAATTCTTTCAGAGCGTGTCCTGCGATTTTACCTCCAATTCTTGCTGCATCTTGATTCGCTATAAAACCTTTGGCATTTTTTGCTCTTGTTACTTTTGTTGTCGAAGCCTCACCAAGCATTGAAAAAATCAATTCAAGGTCGGTCATGTGATCTCTCAGATTTTGACTTTTTAAACCTTTATATTTTTTGTATTGTGAAGGTGTCATACCAAATGTTGCCTTTGAAATTTCAGCCGTTAGAATAGAATATTCAATTTGTTCTTTTACTCCTCTGTTTTTCCATTCTTCTGTCAGTTCTTCACGAATGGCAATGCTTCGCATTCTCTTTTCAATCCAGTCATCAGGATAACCTTTGGCTTTATACAATTCACGTGTCCGTTGTGCTGCTAATTCCGGATTTTCAATTTCATCTAATCTGTCTGAACCTACTTGTGCTAACCATTGCTTAAATGGTTCTGCTTTAGGTGATGGAATTGATTGTATAATTCGTAAAAGTCCTTTAGCGTCTGCTGCTTGTACTTTACGTCTTTTTCCGTCTGCCGCCTCCATTTCAACTAGGGTACAAATTGTACCCCAGTTGCTTTTAAGCATCTCATCACGGCTTAAAATTCTCTTTATGTATTGCTTAACATCTGCACTATCTGTAAGCACTTCCACAACGTCTTGAACCGAAAAGTACCATTTATTTTCTTGTTCGTTCCACTCTGAACGAATTTGCTTGCTTTCAAAAAGTTTTATATTGCTCATAATAATTCATTCAAAAATTTAAACAAAGATAAATATTTTTTGCAGCCAAACACTTTTTTCCTTTAAATTAAAAGCTGCAAAAGTGCTTACGACTGTGCGATGGCAATTTTAATAGTATTCTATTTCACGTTCAATAATATTTTGGGGAATATCATTTTTAAAAGGAGTTTCCTTTATCCAATTACCGGATGCATCAAAGTCATAATTGCAAGTATATTTATTATCCAAACTGCCGTCTGGCTTGTAAATGTTCTCCTCAATTTCATTCTCTTTATTATCATATTTAGAAATGTATTTTAAATCCAAACTTCCGTTTGAATTGTAAATGTTAGCCTCAATCTCATTCCCTTTATCATCATATTTGAAAATAACTTTTGTATATAAACTACCGTCTGAATTGTAAATGTTCTTCTCAATCTTATTCCCTTTGCTATCGTATTTGTAAGTTTGTTTATACTTCAAACTTCCGTCTGAATTGTATATATTCTTCTCAATTTCATTCCATTTGTCATCGTATTTGTAAATCCATTTTTCATTCAAACTGTCTGAATTGTAAAAATTCTGTTCAATTTTATTCCCTTTGTCATCATATTTGGAAGTGAATTTATTATTCAAACTTCCGTCTGAATTGTAAAAGTTCCACTCTATCTCATTCCCTTTGTCATTAAAGAATAAACTATTTTTGGATTGTATATTTCCTTTTTGAATTACTCCAAACTTATCTACTACATTAAACGTACTTTCTGTTATTGTTTTAACTTTTCCTATTAATTTGAACTCTGTCAGGTCGTTTTTAATTTTATTATCATTGTTTTTATCCTTTATACCTGTGCATGAAAATAAGATAAAACTTGTTGTAATTAGTCCGATTAATACTTTTATTTTCATGTTTTCAAATTATT
>CAINEZ010000524.1 GCA_903847905.1 uncultured Bacteroidota bacterium | reverse complement strand
TTATTTTTTAAATTATTAAAATTTAAGTCATCATCTGTGTATTTTGACAATTCTATTGTCGATGGTTTCTTACTGTACATTACACCTTCAATTTCAACAATTCCATTCTTATAATAACTAACAATATTCCCTTTACATGTTGAATTATAATATGTGAAGCTGGATTTTAAAGTTCCGTCAGGATAATAAAAGTTTAAAGTTCCATTACCATCTTTTAAAGTGCCAATATATAATTTCTTTCCGTCTTTTGAAAAAGCATTAACAGCAGTGCAAAGCAACCCTTTTTTAAAATGTATTTCATAAGCAAGCTGACCATTACTGTAATATTTCTTATAAGAACCATCTGTCAAACCATTATAATAATTCATTACTTTATCTATTTTCCATTTTCTATCTAATGTGTCCTGTATATAAATCCTACCACTGTATTTATCACTATCAGATATTTCAACCCTTATTGTATCTCCATTTGCTGAATAATCAATATTTTCAAGTAATCCATTGGAATTTCTATAACATACCAATAATTTTTTCCCAATTTTGATTTGCCTGAATTGCTCTATATCAAGATTAAAATTTCCATCGGTATTTTTATAAATATTCAAAGTATCTCCTTCACTTGAAAATACAACACTTGTCTCACTGAGTCCATCATTTGAATATTTGCTTATTCTATAAACATAACATTTACCTTTGCTATCTAATTTGTATTCTTTTTCTGTACCATATAGTTTGCCATCTCGATATTCCGAAATAATTGAAAGATATTTTTTATTGTTTCTGGGAAAATTATAAATAATGTTTTCGCCATTCAATTTGCCAGCTTTATAATTTGAAATTTCATAAATAACAGTATCCTTAGCATAATTAATAAATTCGCCATCTTTTAGGTCATCTTTATAAAAACCTTTGATTTGGACTAATGTATCATTTCCATTTACTTTAAAGCATTTCCATTCTCCTTCTTTTTTATTATCATTAAAACTCACATGATAATAAATATTCTCATCTTTTAAAAATATTCTCCATATACCATTTCTCTTTCCATTAACAATATTTCCTTCCATCTTTTCCTGATACTTATTCCACATTTCTTTGTAATAACCATCATTAATTTTGGGGATTTTGAATTGTATCCATAGCAAGCTATCGTTATTAACTTGTCTTCTATTAATACAAAAAATACGATCAAAATCACCAGAATTTGGTTCACTAAAACAACCGAAGTCTTGTGAATATCCGACAGAAAAAAAACATACTATTATTAAAGTTAAATATAATTTCATCCATTTTCTATAATGAGGCATAACTTATTTCCATGTTTAACTTTAACCACTTATTGTCGTTTGTGATCAGTTGTGTAAAAAAAATATTTCCAATTATTTTACAAAGGTATGAAAAAGGGAAGAATTAGCCCTCAGTGTTTAAACCACCTAAAATCCGCAATAAATAAAAAAATATTAAACCACAGAGAGAAACACAATGATTTCATTTCATCTGTTTAAGTATATTGCGCTTTGTGAGCCTTTTTGTATTCCGATAGCCCAGCCTGCCGGCAGGCAAGTATCAGGGTTCTTTGTGTTCATTGTGGTTAAAAAAACTAATTACGGATTTAAGGTACAAATTTTTGTTCTATGAGACTTGGTATGAATATCTGAATGCATTTAACTGCGCAATGACAGTGTATCCGGGTTGGAATTAAAGAAGAGTTATTATGCAATAATTTTCTGAGCTAACTCAGAATAATTTAAACCGTCAAAATTACCGGAACTCATAAGCAGCAGGTTGCTGTTTTTCCATTTTATTTTAAGAATATCTTCCCGAAGTAAATTACAATTATTATAAACCTTTATATCTTCCTTCCCAAATGCTTGTTTTACCTGCTCAGGGGAAACAGGAGAAAGTTTTTTATGCTCAATTGTGTGAGGGTTAAAATATACGATCGCAACATCGGCATTATCCATTGTGCCATTATATTCTTTAAGAAACTCTGCTGTAAGGCTGCTAAAAGTATGCAATTCAAGGCAGGCTACTAATTTTCTGTCGGGGAATTGTTCTTTTACCGCAGTAGTTGAAGCTTTCAACTTTGAAGGCGAATGAGCAAAATCCTTAAACACACTCACCGTATCGTTGTAATCAACCAGATCAAGCCTCATTGATGCGCCAGAAAACAATGAAATAGCTTCATAAAATTTTTCATCAGTAACTCCAAGTTGATTGCATACAAGCCTTGCTCCATTTAAATTTAATAAATTATGTTTTCCGAAAATTTTTAACTGATATATCCCATCACCGGAATAAACAAAAGTATTGCCATCGCATATTTTATATTCCGGCAATGAGTACGATATTTTCCTGGTACTAGATTTGGAAGATTCGCAAACTTGTTTTAAAACGGTGTCATTCCCGCAATAGATTAATACACCTCCATCGCTGACCTTATTACTAAAAATCCTGAATTGCTCAACATAATTTTCAAATGTAGGGAACACATTTATATGATCCCACGCTATACCGCTTATCAGGGCAATATCCGGCATATAAACATGGAATTTAGGACGCCTGTCGATAGGTGAAGTCAGATATTCATCCCCTTCAATTATCATAAAAGGCGCATCTTCTGAAAGCTTTACCATTACTTCAAATCCATCTAACTGAGCCCCTATCATGTAATCGCAATCAATTTCATTAAATTTCAGCACATGAAGGATCATAGCTGTTATGGTTGTTTTTCCATGACTGCCCCCAATAACAACACGTTTCTTTTCTTTTGAATGTTCGTATAGATATTCAGGATAAGAATAAATCTTAATACCAAGCTGCTGCGCCCTCAGTAATTCAGGATTATCAGCCCTTGCGTGCATTCCTACAATTACAGCATCTAAACCCTGATGTATAAGCGATTCATTCCATCCTTCATTTTCAGGAAGCAAACCATATTTTGCAAGCTTGCTTTTTGAGGGTTCAAAAATTTCATCATCCGAACCACTCACTTCGTAACCATTTTTGTGAAGAGCAATAGCAAGATTATGCATAGCGCTACCGCCTATAGCAATGAAATGTACTTTCATAGCTTATGTTTTAATTAAATATATTGTTTGTAGCTGTTAAGTTTCACAAGGTTGTTTATGACAAATTGTATTAATTAATAGCAAAGATAAAACTTTATTTTTAAATTCATCAGGTTTTTGTAA
>CAINEZ010000523.1 GCA_903847905.1 uncultured Bacteroidota bacterium | reverse complement strand
TCCCCCTTCCTTTGCTTCGTTCCGCTACGCTCCACTTCGCAAAGGAAGGGGGAAGTTTTTACCATTAACAACGTGGTGAAACTTTACAATTATTAGAGTTTGTAAATAAACAATGAAAAATTTCACGCAATCCTGTCCTTCATCAATAACAGTATCAAACAGAAAATCGCAGAGACTTATACTAAAATACTTCTTTGCTTACTTTGCGAAGACTTTGCGTTCTTTGCGTGAACTTTTTACATTAAAAACAGGCTCTACAAACAGTACATTGTTCAAAAAAAAAATCATACTATATCTTTATCTTTTACTTTTTTTCTTTTCATCAGTTTTGTTTTCTCAGAATGTTACGATCAAAGGAATAGCAACAGGAGCCGAAGGTAAAACGCTTGCTGTTTATACATGGTCGGATCAGTTGACTTATACACAAAAACTTATTTCTTCCGGAAAGATTGATTCAGCAGGGAAATTCAGTTTTACTTTAAAAACAGATAAAACTTTTTTTGCTTACCTAAAAATTGATTTTAACCAAGCGCCGGTTTATTTTGAGCCTGGGAAAACCTATAACTTTACTATTTCCTGTCCCGACTGTAAATCTTCGGATGATAAAACAAATCCTTATCTTAATCCAAAAGAACTTTCGGTATTAATAAACGGCAGCGATTCCACCGAACTAAACAATCTTATTATCCGCTTCAATGCAATGTATGATGATTTTGTTTATAATAATTATATTTCGCTTATAAGGATGCGAAACAAATCAAAAATTGATTCTTTCCGTTTAAAAGTTGATAATAGGTTTGGTTTTTCAAAAAATGAATATTTTATAAACCTTGTCAAATACAGGTTTGCGGCAATTGAGGAGTTTGCCCAGGTAGGAGGTCTTGTAAAATTGGCAGGGAAATATTTTGTAAAACAACCTGTATTATATGATAACACAGGCTATATGGAATTTTTTAATAATTTTTTTACGAATTTTCTTACAGAAGGGTCAACACATATAACAAAGAATGATTTATATAGAACGATAAATGAAGTAAAGACATTTCCTGCCTTGATGGATTCTTTAGGTAAAGATACTATTCTGAAAAACGAAGTTTTAAGGGAACTTGTAGCTCTTAAAGGTTTAGGAGAGATGTATTATCAGCATGATTACAATAGAGCTTCGATACTTGATATGTTCAAATACGTTGCAGTGAACAGTAAGTTTCCGCAGCATAAAACAATAGCAGAAAATTATCTTAAACTTTTTACAAAGCTTAATGTCGGCACTGTAGCTCCTGATTTTACATTAAAGGATTTTACCGGACTTTCATATAAGCTTGCAGAATTTAATAAAGAAAAATATGTTTATTTGTTTTTCTGGACAACTTGGTGTGTGCCATGTATTGAAGAAATGGGGTTAATAGGTAAGTTAATTGAAAAATATGGAACAAAGGTTGAATTTATTGGTATTTCTGCCGACAAAGAATTCATGACATATTATTATTTTATGCAGAATAATAAAAAGTTTGATTTTAAAACTCTTCACTGGGGAAACAATACAGAACTTCTTGAAAATTATAATGTAAAATCTTACCCTACTTTTGTTCTGATCGGACCCGATAATAAAATTGTTCAATATCCTGCCGAACCACCAAGCGGAAAGTTAGATGATCTTTTATTCGATCTGATTAAAATTTCTAATAAGAAATAATTTTTTATAAATAATCCGAGTTGGCGCTCTTCTCCAGATTTATCTGCTATTAGGCATGACGAGCAAGTGCCACTTTAACAAGCGCTATCAAGGGCTTATATAGCTTTTCTATCTAATGATTTCTCTACAACAATTTCAATATATTTATTCAATGATATACCTTTTTCGCGTGCTTTCACAAATGCCATTTTGTGAATGTTTGGCGTTAGTCGTATATTAAAACTACCTTTAAATGGCTTTTCGGGATTAAGCTTTTTTTTAGAGCAATATTTTAAATAATCATCAACAGCTTCTTCAAATGCTTTTTTTAATTCATGAGCATTGTCTGACTCAAAAGTTATTAAGTCATTTATGTGTTCTATTTTCCCCCAAAAAACTTCGTCTGTTGGTGAGAATTCAACACTTCCGACATATCCTTTATAAACCAGAGTATTCATATTATTTAAGTTTTTTAAAATTTGATAAATTTGTTTGTTTTTAATTTTTCCAAAATTAATTCCAAAACATATTTTTTTACTTCTTTCTGTGGATGAGGTTTATGAATCATTATTTTATCATTTAACTTCTCATTGTAGAAGGCAACAGCCGATCCTGATGTTCGCCCTCTTTGCTCTTCTTTGTATCCAAAACCCTTTAACAATGCCGCCAATTCAGTATATTTAAAATTCTTTGGTTTTCTCAGAAGCTTTTCTATTAATTTTTCATGCTTACCCATTAATAATAATTATATACAAAGATACACTATTTTTTTAAAATATGCAACTATTTTTTAGTTGCAATATGTTTTTAATTAACAATCTCTATTTTAAAACTACCTCTATAGAAGTCACTTCGGGACTACCTGGATATCAAAGATGCAAACTACTTTAACGAGCGCCATCAAAAAATCCTTCATTATATAATTTGATAAACTTATCCCACCTTATCCCACTTTCGAAAATAGGGATAAAACTATTATTGTACTTTATTTTTACATTCTGCCTAATAAAAGAACTAATTCCACCAAATCCATTTCCTGCTTTTATTGTTTTAAAACAATAGATTTTATTA
>CAINEZ010000522.1 GCA_903847905.1 uncultured Bacteroidota bacterium | reverse complement strand
CCAGGTAAGTTTCATGACCGCCATACGCCGCAGCAGAGCCCGCGCCCTTTTTTCCACCGTAGCTACAACCGGTCTGTTCGGTGCACTTATCGTAGTACTCTGGACCGGCGCCCGCGCGGTGCTGAGAGGGGAAATGACGGGCGGAGCGCTGGGTCAGTTTGTGCTTTACGCCATGGTCGTAGCCGTGTCGGCAGCCTCGTTGAGCGAAATGTGGGGGGAGTTGCAACAGGCAGGCAGGAATATCGTGCATACCTGACGAAGCAATAACAAAGCGTTGAAATAATCTTTACATAACAAATATAAACCGTATAAAATGGATTGCAAATTTGAAGTAAAATCGCTCGGCAGAAGTACGTTTAAATCGCCTATCATTCTTGGTTACGATAAAGGCGACGGAATTTATAATTATATTATGGAAAGCGAGCGCGTATTATATGATAAATCGCTGGAATCTTTTACAAAAAACAGAGATGAAGGAACAATGCCGCTTTCATTTGAAAAAGCAGGACCCCGGGAATTTATTTTTTTTAAACCTACAAAAACAAAAGCGGCTATTGTAACCTGCGGTGGATTATGCCCCGGTTTGAATAATGTTATTAGAAGCATTGTAATGGAGTTGTATTACAGATACGATGTTAAAAATATTATTGGATTTCAGTACGGATTCGAGGGTTTGATTTCTTCATACAAACATCCTTATATTGAACTATACCCCGAAAATGTTGATGATATTCATCTTCATGGAGGATCAATACTTGGTTCGTCACGAGGCGACCAAAGTATTAACGAAATGGTTGATACACTTGAGAAAAATAATATTAATATTCTTTTCTGCATTGGCGGCGATGGTACTCTAAGGGCAGCAAACCTGATTTATGAAGAAATAAAAAAACGAAAATTAAAAATTGCAATTGCAGGAATTCCCAAAACTATTGACAATGATATAAATTTTATTGAAAAATCTTTTGGTTTTGAAACCGCATTTTCAAAAGCTTCGAATATTATTGGTAATGCTCATAATGAAGCAAAAGGATATTATAACGGAATTATGATTATTAAACTTATGGGGCGCGATTCGGGATTTATTGCCGCCCATGCTACACTTTCGATGCAGGAAGTAAATTTTATTTTTATTCCTGAAATGGGAGCTTTTGAACTGGAAGGAGAAAATGGTTTTCTGAATGCACTGAAAAAAAGAATTGAACTTAAACATCATGCATTGATTGTAGTCGCAGAAGGAGCAGGACAGCATTTTTTTAAAAATCAGATACACGAAAAAGATGCATCAGGAAATATTAAACCTAATGATATTGGTATATTTCTGAAGGAAAAAATTGCTTCGTACTTTGAAGACCAGAAGATTTCCGTTTCACTTAAATATATAGATCCTAGTTATATAATCCGTAGCGCTACAGCAATAGCTAACGACAGTAAATTTTGCAGCCAACTTGCGCAAAACGCTGTTCACGGAATAATGGCTGGAAAAACAGGATTTGTAGTTGGAATATGGAGTGATATTTTTACTTATCTGCCTATTTCGGCAGCTATTGCTGACAGGAAAAAGATCGACCTTGAAAGCGAATTGTGGTGGAATGTAATGGAAGCGACAGGGCAACCGTTGTCTTTTAAAAATTAAAATGATATTAATTGATATTACTTTAAACTGGAAATTACTTGAAACATATATGAACATAGATATTAATTGATATTGCGATATTAAAAGAAACTAGAAATTTATTGAAACTTATAGAAACTATAATGATATTAAAAGATATTGGGATATTAAAAGATATTGAGATATTAATTGATATTGGTTGAAACTGGAAATTACTGGAAACATATAAAAGCATTGATATTTATTGATATTGCGATATTAAAAGAAACTAGAAATTCATTGAAACTTATAGAAACTATAATGATATTAATTGATATTGGTTGATATTATAAGAAACTGATTGAAACTAAAAGATATTGGGATATTAATTGATATTAGTTGAAACTGGAAATTACTTGAAACATATAAAAGCATATTGATATTGCGATATTAAAAAAATGATTTAAAATTTAAAATGATTAATAATGACCAATAACTATTAATCGTTATTTTTTCAATAATATTTGATTTTATTAATGGAACGCCATACTTTTTTTGCTGATGTTTTACTTCCCCTGGCATTGCCTGGGTATTATACATACAGGATCCCTTATGAACTTAATGACGCTGTTCAACCCGGACAAAGAGTTGTTGTTCAGTTCGGCAAAAAGAAAATTTATACTGCATTGGTCAGAAGAATTCATGAAAATCCGCCTAAAATAAAGGATATAAAATACATACTTTCTGTTCTTGAAACGGAGTCATTGGTAAACGAAAAACAATTTATATTTTGGGAATGGATGGCTGCATATTATATGTGCGCTCCCGGCGAAGTTATGAATACCGCCCTTCCTGCAGCGTTAAAGCTGGCAAGCGAAACAAAAATTGTTTTGAATCCGGCATTCGATGGGGATATTTCAAATCTTAATGAAAGAGAAATATTAATTGCAGAAGCTTTAAATAATCAGAAAACGCTTACCATTACTGATGTTTCAAAAATAGTTGAACAAAGAACTGTAATATCTCTGATTAAAAATTTAATTGAAAAAAACATTATTTTACTCGAGGAAGAACTTGTAAATAATTATAAAGCAAAAACAGAAACATTTATAAAATTATCAGAAAAATACAGGGACGAAAAACTTCTGAAAGAAGTATTTGACCAGATGGAGAAGAAAGCTCCAAAACAGTTGGAGATATTGATGTATGTTTACAGCAAAACTATTCAGTCAAAAGATAAAACAGCAAGAATATCGCGTCCTGAAATGTTGAAGGAGTTAAATACTTCGGCGGCGCAACTAAACACGCTGATAAAAAAAGGTATCTGCGAATTATATACTACAGAGATCACCCGGCTTGAACACTACGAAAAACCCGAAAACAATACTGTTGTATTTAACGAATTTCAATCTACCGCTTTTGAAGAAGTAAAAGCCGGATTAGAAAAAAAAGATATTGCATTACTTCATGGTATTACTTCCAGCGGTAAAACAGAAATTTATATCAAACTGATTGAAGAAACTATTAATCAGGGAAAGCAGGTACTTTACCTTTTACCGGAAATAGCGCTTACTACCCAAATTATTAACAAGCTTAGAAAAGTCTTTGGGAATAAAGTCGGTGTTTATCATTCCAAATTTAACGACCAGGAACGAGTTGAGATATGGAACAAGGTACTTCTAAATACTATTGATAATAAAAAAAGCGAGAGTTCATATCAAATCATCTTAGGCGCAAGATCAGCGTTGTTGCTGCCTTTTAGTAACCTGGGACTTATCATAGTAGATGAAGAACACGATACATCATATAAGCAATATGATCCCGCCCCACGCTACAATGCCAGGGATTCAGCCATATATCTCGCAAAACTTCATGGCGCAAAAACTATTCTTGGTTCAGCTACGCCATCTCTCGAAAGCTATTATAACGCAAAAAATAATAAATATGCTTTTGTTGAATTAAACAAAAGATTCGGGGGAGTGATGCTTCCTGAAATTTTTGTTGCAGACGTAAAAGATGAAATAAAAAAAAGGAGCATGAAATCGCACTTCACTTCTTTTTTGCTTGAGCACATTAAAGAGGCGTTAAAAAATAAAGAACAGGTAATTTTGTTTCAAAATCGCAGGGGGTTTTCGGTAAGGCTTGAATGTGATATTTGCCATTGGATCCCTGAATGTAAACATTGCGACGTAACTCTTACTTATCACAAAAAATCCAATCAGCTTATCTGTCATTACTGCGGCTATTCGGAAAATATTCCTGAACGTTGTCCCGCATGTAATAACAATAAAATATTGATGCACGGATTCGGCACTGAAAAATTAGAAGAAGAGCTTCCTGTATTTTTTCCAGATGCAAAAGTTGTTCGCATGGATATGGACACTACACGAAGCAAATACGGACACCAGCAGATCATAAATGATTTTGAAGACGGTAAAATTGATATTCTTGTAGGAACACAAATGGTTACCAAGGGGCTTGACTTCGAAAATGTAAGCGTGGTAGGAATAATGAATGCTGACAGTATGATCAGCTTTCCTGATTTCAGATCGTTTGAAAGAAGTTTTCAACTGATGGCACAGGTTAGCGGACGTGCAGGCAGAAAGAATAAACGTGGAAAAGTAATTATTCAAACTTACGACCCTCATCATGCTGTTATCCGTTATGTGATAGATCATGACTTCAAAGCGATGTATGAAAGCCAGATTACTGAAAGGATCACGTTTAAATATCCGCCAATTTATAAACTCATTCTCATTACAGTTAAAAACAAAAATGCTGAACGTCTTAACAAATCGGCGAAAGAACTTGCCTTAATTTTAAAAAAATCATTCGGGCAGAGAATTCTTGGTCCCGAATATCCTGTTATTTCAAGGATACGGAATGAATATATAAAAAATATTTTACTGAAAATTGAAAAAGATTTTTCTTTATCGCAAGCAAAATTAATACTTGCAGAACGCATTGAAGAATTTAAAGCTGATAAAGAAAATAATGGTATGCGTGTAATTATTGATGTGGATCCGATTTAATCCTGCATTGGCAAGTCTTCGATACACTTCGACAAGGCTTCAATTAGCCTTCGATAAACTCAGGCTGACATTATTGCTCAGGCTGACATTATTCAGAGTGACTTTATGATAAATAAAAACAACGGTCTTAACTTGCTTTCAATTCTTTTACAGCAGCAATAATTTCAGGCAGAACTTTCAGCGCATCTCCAACAATGCCATAATCGGCTGCTTCAAAAATTGGAGCATCTGGGTCTTTATTGATAGCAACAATGCATTTTGAAGAACTAATTCCTCCAAGATGCTGAATGGCGCCGGAAATCCCAAATGCAAAATACAAATTGGGAGCTATTATTTTTCCTGTTTGTCCGGTATGTTCTTCGTGCGGACGCCAGCCTTCATCGGATACCGGTCGGGAACAAGCAGTGGCGCCTCCAAGCAAAGCAGCGAGTTCTTCAATAGGAGCCCAGTTTTCAGGACCTTTCATACCACGTCCTCCCGATACAACAATTTCGGCATCGGTAAGCAAAATTTTTCCTGTAACTTTTGATACTTCTTTCACTTCGGTTTTAATATCTGCAGTATTTATTTCCGGAGAAAAATTTTCTATAACAGCAGTAACTGGCGCTTCGATTATACCGAAAGCATTCTGCATAAGTGAAAGAACTTTAACAGGGGTTTTTATCACAACATTTGCAAAAGCTTTGGATGTGTAAACTTTTTTAGTAATAGTAAAAGGTTCAAGGTTCGATGGAATTGCCGTAACACCAGTAACAAGTCCGGCTTTCAGCTTTACAGATAATCTTGGAGCTAATGCTTTACCGGAGTTATTATTAGCAAAAAGAATTACAGCGGCATTTTCTTTTACAGCAGCCTGCGCTATCACAGAAGTGTAAACCTGGTTATCGAGATTCTTCAGTTTAGCATCTGTTGCCGACAACACTTTTGTAGCTCCGTAAGCGCCTAACTTTTTCAGTTCAGCTTCTTCCACATTGCCTATCGACAATGAAATTACCGAAGTGCTCAGTTTCTTTGCCAGTTCGGCAGCATAGGAAATAAGTTCGAACGAAAGTTTCTTGAACTTCCCATCCCAATTTTCTGTATAAACTAATATTGACATTTTTTAGATTTTAGATTTTTAGATTTTATGAATATTTATTGTGTATGCAAATTAAGGGTTAAAATAATTTATTAAAAATAAATGATTAAAAATAAAAAAATGGAACACTAATGACGCTGATATTTATGATTTGCACTGATTTTATCCGCGATTATCCATGCCTGCCGGTAGGCAAGAGTTAAATCAGTGTTATCAGCGTCCTATTAAATAAACTTCAACATATGATTCGCATGATTCTATATGATTTTTATTTTATTCGCAAATTTAAAAATTAATATACTCTTTGGGTTTTAAATTATTTTCCATTTTCCAAAAATGCGCCTTACCATGGCTTATTCTGAATAGAACCAGTTTAGGACTATCAACTGTCATTCCGAAACTTTTTAGAAATGGCCTGTCTTTCATAGCCTTTTCTCTAAACTTAATATCATCAACAAAATCAACTTCTCCTGATATTCGTAACATTGTTCCAATAACACCTTCATGTTTATAAAAACATGCCTCAACCTTAGGATTCTTCTTTAACTGATTTGGAATTTCTTTAATTGAAGCTGTTTGAAAATAAAAGCCTGTTTCATCAGCAAACCAAAATCCCAAAGCACGAACTCTTGGCTGGTCACCCTCAACTGTTGCCAAATAACAAACAGGATTATCATTTGAAAATTTTATACAGTCATTAATATTCATATTATTAATTGTTTATATAATCAAATTTAACGATTAGATATTGCTTGCAGTAGCGGATAGTAGTATGTGAAAGCATTGTGAAGTTGTTGCCATTTTTGTTGGTCAATATTGTTCTCTGTAAAATTTATGAGTGTCGTCAATTTGAATCTTATTATCAGTAAACCACTTTACAAAGTTGTCCCACTTGTCTTTGTTATCGGATTGCCACTTTGTAAAATCATCTTCATCACCTTTCATTAAAATCCAATGGTTGTATGCTTCAAGGTTTCCAGCTTTGAGAATTTTGTTTTGATAATCAAATAAAATGTTTGGATATTTTTTGTCATTTCCGTTTTTAAAATAAGTTTCAACAAAATTTTTGCGAATTCTGTCTAATGAATTTATGTCAATTGATTTTTCATTAATCGTTGACATCATTAAAGTTGGCTCATAAATTCCAATACCAAAAGGCAATAAAAACATACTTGAGTCTTTTAAATCATCAATGCTTATTGAAGCATTTTTACTAAAACTAACAGAGAAAGAAGTATCAGATGTAAATTTGATCTCACTTTTATAAGTGTCGTAAAGCAATTTGCTTATCTCTACTGTTCGTTTGGTGTTGCGTTCGATATTAATAAAAAGTTCTCCGTAAATCATTCCCCATACTTCCTCCGTTGAACTGCAATAAATTTTTGCTGCCCAATAATAGTTTGAAGAAAATTGTGGAGCAACTTCAATTCCTTTTTCATAGTATGCAAGTGCTTTATTGTAATCTTTTTTAATCATTTGCATTACTCCCATTTCTAAATATAGTCTGCCAGAGTTTGGAAATTTTTTCAGTCCTTCTTCATAAATTTCAATTGCTTTGTCTTCTTTTCCAAGATAGTCATATGCGTTTCCAAGCAATTCATAATTCATATCCTCAACATCTTTGTGTTTTGTCAGTTTCTCACCTATATTAATTGCTTTTTTATATTCTTTAAGTTGCATATATGAATAAGCAATTTCATAAGGATAATCAATTTTATCTGGGTCAAGTTTTTGCGCTTCCTCAAACAGTTTAATTGCTTTTTCATATTCTCCATCGTCTTCAAGTTTGATAGCTTGATTACCCTTTTCAAGTGCTTTCTCTTTATTGATCTGCCCGTAAGTAATTTGTCCTGCTGTCAAAAGCAGTAGTAGTGCAATATTTTTAATTGTGTTTGTCATTTTGTAGTTAACTTTTAATGTAGCTGCTAATTTAAATAATGCTAACAGTCCGCTTTCAAATAATTACAAATACTTATTACCCAGAAAACTTTTCCGATGAAAAAAGATGAACTAAAAGCCCAAATTTTAAACTCAAATAAGCTTAGCTTCGTTATGTAATAAGTTTACTAATTCCTTCACATTTTCAGGGTCAATTTTTTTGCACGCTGCTTTTGGTTTTGGATATTCGTAATTAACAAATTCAACGAGTGGTTCGGCAGCAACCGGTTCCACAACTTGCAATGGTTTTGTCCTGGCTCCCATAATTCCTCTCATCGAAGGAATTCTCGGCTCTTTACAAATACCTTTCTGAACAATAGCAATAAAAGGTGTTTGCGTAGTTACTACTTCCTGACCTCCATCAATTTCTCTTTTCAGTTTAATTTTTCCTGCTTCAATATCAAGGAAAGAAACAGCAGAAACCGAAGGCATATTAAGTACTTCGGAAAGCATACCGCCAACAGAAGATCCATTTCCATCGCATGATTCGATGCCGCATAAAATAATATCATAATTTTCTTTCTTCACTACTTCTGCTAATTGTGTAGCGATAAAAAAAGAATCTTTTGGTTCTGCATTTACGCGGATAGCTTTATCAGCGCCAATTGCCAACGCTTTTCTTATGGTGGGTTCTGTGTCGGCAGCTCCAACATTTGCTACAGTTATGCTTTCAATAATACCCGGCTGTGCATCTTTAATATCAAGGGCTCTTGTAAGCGCAAGTTCATCCCACGGATTTATTATCCACTGTACACCTGCAGTATCAAATGTTTTGTTATCGTTTACAAATTTAATTTTTGTTGTAGTGTCAGGAACATTGCTTATACAAACTAATATTTTCATTGTTTTGGTTTTTTTATATGTTATTTATTTTAAGGTATAGGGTATATGGTATAAAGGAATAGGGAAATTAGGAGGTAACCTTATACCTTTTTACCTTTATACCTATTACCTTTTGTCCTATATTTTTAATTTATCCTTTATCCTTTTTTCAATTACCGTTTACTGAACACCGATTACACTATTTAACTTATGCCTTTTAACTTGTGCCTTATATCTTCCAACTAATCTTTCAGAAGCGATCTTGAAATAACTATCTTCTGCACTTCTGAAGTTCCTTCGTATATTTGAGTTAGCTTGGCTTCGCGCATAAGCCGTTCAACATGATATTCTTTTACATAACCATAACCGCCATGAATTTGAACTGCTTCGGTGGTAACTTCCATTGCAATATCGGCAGCATATTGTTTTGCATAAGCGCTGGCAATACCATAATTCAAATGCTTATCTTTCATCCATGCCGATTTTAAGCAAAGGTTGCGTGCGTTTTCCACTTTTACAGCCATATCGGCTAATTTGAATGCTACTGCCTGATGGTTGCAGATTTCAGTGCCGAAAGCTTTTCTTTCTTTTGAATATTTTATAGCTCTTTCAAGTGCACCTGATGCAATTCCCATAGCCTGTGAAGCGATACCTATACGACCGCCGTCAAGAGTTTTCATTGCAAAAGAAAATCCGAAGCCATCTTCCCCGATACGGTTCGCTTTGGGAACTTTCACATCATTGAACATTACAGAATGAGTGTCGGAACTGCGCATTCCCATTTTGTCTTCATGTGGTCCCAAGGTAATTCCGGGAGTATTTTTATCAACAATTATAGCATTGATGCCTTTATGTTTTTTCTCAGGATGTGTTTGTGCAATCACGATATACGTGGAAGCGCTGTTGGCATTGGTGATCCAGTTTTTTGTTCCGTTAATTAAATAATAGTCGCCTTTGTCTTCGGCAGTAGTACGTTGCGAGGTAGCATCCGAACCTGCTTCTGGTTCTGATAAAAGAAAAGCGCCTATTTTTTCACCTTTTGCAAGAGGAACGAGATATTTTTGTTTTTGTTCTTCTGTTCCGAAAGTCTCAAGTCCCCAGTTAACAAGCGAGTTGCAAACCGACATAACTACAGCAGCAGCCGAATCGTGTTTTGAAATTTCTTCCATGGCAAGCACATAAGAAATGGTATCCATTCCGCCGCCACCATATTTCGGGTCGGTCATCATGCCAAGGAATCCGAGTTCAGCAAGTTTTTTCATCTGTTCTTTCGGAAATTCACTTTTTGCATCTCTTTCAATAACTCCCGGTAATAGTTCGCGTTCAGCAAAATCTTTTGCTGCTTGCTGAATCATTTTCTGTTCTTCTGTAAATTCAAAATTCATAGTATTTTTTTTATAAGGTTAATAATATTTTAAATTCATTTTATTATTGGAGGTTTAAAGATATATATATTTTATAAAACCAAAATTATTTTTTTCTAGAAAAGTTTAATAATAAAATCATACATAAGTTGAATAATCACTTCTTTACATTGCAAATGCGGAGTATGTCCGCAGGCTGGAATATGGTGTATGTCTGCTTTGGGTGAATATTTTTTTATTGATTCTAATTGTGCAAATGAACCATATTGATCATCTTTGCCTTGTATTGCAAGAATAGGAACATTTATTTTTTTTAAATATTCTTCGATATTCCAATTCTGAAATCCCTCACGCGTCCATGTATCAGCCCATCCGTGAAACATAGAATCGGTTTTTTCTCCATGATACTTTTTCAACCAATCTTTCAGTTTTCCTTCTTCGAATAATTTCACAGTATCGCGAATTCCTTTAACAGAAATATCTTCAATGAACTGATGTGATGCTTCAGTGATCACACCGATTATTTTTTCAGGAAAAGAACCGGCATGGATAATGGCAATGGAACCTCCATCGCTGTGGCCTATCAAAATTTTCTTATATTGTTCTATTTTTAATTGTTTGAATATTTCCGGTAATGCTTTCTGCGCCTGAATATGCAGATAATTCCAATCGTTAGTTGATCTTAATTTGCTTGATCTTCCGTAACCTTCACGATCATAAAGGAATCCGGGACATTTTGTTTTTTCGCATAGCAAAGTCGGAAAATCTTTCCATTGTGCGATGCTTCCTAGTCCTTCATGTAAAAAAACAAGAAGAGGTTTTTCTGATATTAGAGACTTATTTAAAAATTCAAAGTAAATAGATACAGTATCAATTTTTATATATCCTTTTTCTTTTTCCAATGGTTTAAACTGATTAATTTGTGAATTAATTTGAGTAGTGTCAAACCTAATATAACATTTTGAGATAGTCTTCGATAAACTCAGACTGACTTAATAGTAGTGTCAATCTGAGTTTATCGAAGACAGAATCTATACGTTATATTATTCTCGACTTAACACTAGGTTAAATATTAATATTTTCCAATTCTTCTTTTGCTTTATGAAATTCTCGCATTATTTCTTCTAAAATTTTTCCGGCAGGTTTAATTTCTTTGATGAGCCCTGATATTTGTCCGATCTCGAGTTCTCCTTCCTCCATATTTCCTTCAAACATACCTTTACGCGCCCTTCCTTTTCCAAGAAGTTCGGATAATTGCTCAATAGATGCACCTTTATTTTCGAGCTTTTCCATTTCATTGAAAAAATTGTTTTTTAATAAACGAACAGGAACAATTTTTTTTATTGATAGTTGAGTATCTCCGTCTTTTGCATCAAGAATTTTTTTCTTAAAATCGGGATGCGCAGAAGATTCTTCAGAGGCAACAAAGCGACTTCCAATCTGAACGCCATCAGCGCCAAGCGCCATAGCTGCAAGCATTCCTCGACCGGTTCCTATACCGCCTGCAGCAATCAAAGGTATTTTTATCGTCTCTCTGATCATTGGGATTAAGACCATAGTTGTAGTTTCTTCCTTCCCGTTGTGCCCGCCGGCTTCAAAGCCTTCTGCCACAATAGCGTCAACACCTGCTTCTTCGCATTTCTTTGCAAACTTAACATTTGCTACTACATGAACTACCTTGATACCACTGCTTTTTAAATGAGCTGCCCACTTAGCCGGGTTTCCTGCAGAAGTAAAAACTATTGGAACTTTTTCATCAATAACAATTTTAATAAAATCATCAGAACAAGGAAAAAGTAATGGAATATTCACTCCAAAAGGTTTGTCGGTAGAAGTTTTACATTTTTGTATGTGTTCCAGAAGAATATCAGGGGTCATTGATCCGGAGCCGATTAATCCAAGACCACCGGCATTGCTAACAGCAGCAGCCAATTTCCATCCGCTGCACCATATCATTCCTGCCTGAATGATGGGGTATTTAATATTAAAAAGTTGAATTATTCTGTTCATTTATTTTGTGTTTTTTTAGCTAATGTTCTATTGCGTGCGAGCCTATGCGCAGACTTCAAAAGTTTTGATGTCTTGCCCTTCCGCTGGCTGATGATGAAAATTTTTAAATTCGTTTATATCTCCGAAAATATCAATCACCAAATCGGAAGCTAACCATTTGTTATCTTTTCTTAGAATAAACTGGTAAGAACTGTATGCGTAATATTCAGGGTCGAAGCAATAACCTGATACCACGGGATTGAAATGAATATATCGGATTATATTTTTCAGATAAAAGTTATCAGTAATTTCTTTTCTTTTGAATTTATATTTGTAAAGTTTCACCACGTTGTTAATGGTAAAAACTTCCCCCTTCCTTTGCGAAGTG
>CAINEZ010000521.1 GCA_903847905.1 uncultured Bacteroidota bacterium | reverse complement strand
TCAACCTTCCAGACAACAAACATGGCTTATCGCGGCACTAACACTTCAGGCGTTGGACCAGGCGATAAGATGAAAGCGACCAGCAACGACACCCCTGCCTGGGACGGCACCAATACCAGTGGCTTTGCAGCCTTGCCTGCTCATTATCGAACACTCGGTGGCGCATTTTTGCCTTACTCGCCTCCGGTCATCACCAACTACTGGTCGTCCACGGAATCGGGCTCTTCCGCATATTACAGGGGCTTGAAAACAGGTGAACCCCGTACATACCGCCATTACTACGATAAGGCTTACGGATTTTCACTTCGCTGTCTTAAGGATTAAATAAAAAAAGAAATTTATGAATATAATAAAAGTTATAAGTTATAAGGCATAAGGGAAATGAATATATCCTTATACCCTATACCTTAAATATATTAAAGAAAATAAAAAAAGTAATAACATTTAAATAACATTTATTTATGAAAAGAACACTTATAATCTTAGCAATGTCATTAATGCTTGTAAGTTTAAATTACGGGCAATACGTGAAAATAGGAAAAACCGGAACAAACGCTAAACTTGATGTTTTCGGGCAACTTAAAATTACCGATGGTACAGTAGTAGCTAATAGTGTGCTCGCTTCCGATGCTAATGGTTTGGCAAGTTGGACCAATTTAAGTACTTTAGGTGCTCTTTCCAGTTCTTGCACTACGGCTAATTACGTGCCTAAATTCGATGCTACAGATATGACTTGCAGTCAAATTTATGATGATGAAACCAATATAGGTATAGGAACAACCACTCCTCATGAAAAACTTGAAGTTTACGGTACAGAAACTTCGGTTTATGGAATGTTTGGCAACGCATCCGGTAATACCAAAATAGGATATAATAGCGCTCATGCTATAATAGAGACAAGCAATGACTTACTCATTAATTATTATGGGGGTAAAAATGTAGTAATAGGAAATGAAGGTTTAAATCATGATGTAAACGGAAACCTTACGATTATGGATAAAGTTGGTATAGGAACGGCACCCGCAGACGATGATATTGCATTAAAGCTTCATATTAAGAATTGGACACAAACATATTACCCAGGTACTGATCCTACATCTGCAAAATTACGAATTGAAGATGAAACGTGGGGATACACATCAAGAGATGCATGGTGGGATTTTACTGCCAGCGCCGGTAATCATAAATTTTACATTACGTCAAATTATGGGGACGGGAATAACAAAATAAATGTAATAACATTTACCGAAACTGGAAATGTCCTTATTGGAAAAACCATACAATCAAATCCCGATTATATACTTGATGTTAATGGTATAATAAGAGCCGATAAAGTAATTGTTAATACAACCGGCGCTGATTTTGTTTTTGAAAAAGACTATTCTTTAATGAGCCTTGCGGAACTTGAAAAAAGCATTAATGAAAATAAGCATTTGCCTGGAATGCCTTCTGCTGCGGAAATGCAAACAAATGGCATGTCGCTGGGGGAAACAAATACTTTACTGCTGCAAAAAATTGAAGAACTTTCTCTTTATGTTATTGAATTGCAAAAACAAAATAATAAACTTAACGAAAGAATTAGTAATTTAGAAAATAAATAACAACGAAAAACCATGAATCTAAAATATATTAAAATGTGGAAAATACCGTTGTTGTTTGGTTTAATTAATTTTACACTTTCAACAGCGGTTGCGCAGGTAACATCTTATCCTGTATTACCTTATTACGTGGGGACAGATTATATAAATACCAATGCTGTTATAACACACCAGGGAACTATTATTGCTCCTGTAAATTCTTCCTCAACTGTTGAAGTTTCGGGAAGCTCTAATGTAATATTTAAATCAGGAACCCAAATTGAATTAAACCCGGGTTTTACAGCCGAACCAGGCAGTAGCGGAAACTTTATAGCAGAAATAGACCCGCAAATTGATTATATACTTATTTTGCCAGACCCTTCAACTGCGATTGATAACGGTGTAGTTTATGTTCCTAAATGGGAAAAGTTTGAAATAGGGTTTAAATTGCCTGAAGAATACCTTGCTGCGGTTACTAATTTTTTTACTTATTATGATGAGGAGAACAATTCGGTTTCTTCCGCTCCCACAGGAACACCAATGCTTAACCCTTATGCGGACGATTCTTTAAATGTGGAAATAAACCTTGTAAGTCCCGATAACAGGCAAATTAAAAAATGGGGGTTTTTTATGAGAATGGCGGATTTCAATGTTGATGGAGATCCCATACTCGACCCAGGAAATCAGGATAAACTTGAACTTGGCGAAAATAATGACAATCCCTTATCTCCTTATAACTGGCGTTTTCGCTTTGCCCCCGACTATGAAGGCACATGGACATTTAGCGTAACTATAAGCGAACCAAAAAATATGATAGGATTTCCAACATATACGTTCGACGGGTTTTCATTTTACTGCGATGCACCACTATCAACTAATCACGGGTTTCTTAAAAAAAATTCATCGAATCCCTCAGGATATTTGCAATTCGATGATAACACTCCGTTTTTTGGTATTGGCGAAAATCTTGCTGATATCAGACATGATAAATCATCAGATGATTTTTATACTACAAATCAAGCTCATTGGTTTGAATTTTTAAAAAGAGATTACGATGATTATAATAGAACTTTTGATGAAATGCATTCTGCAGGCGCTAATTATTCACGTATATTTATGCTTAAAGATAACTTTGCCGCTGAATGGCAAAATATGGGAGTATATGATATATTCGAAAGTAGCCGTACTTGGTGCCCTGGTACTCCTGCAAAAGTAACAGATATGAGCCATGGCAACAGGCAATATAACTTATGGGCATTTGATAATATACTTGATAAGGCGCATGAGAATGGAATATATATTCAATTATGTATGGACCCCTATCCTCCAATAGTTGCATACCAGGATTATATATGGGGCGATCATGCCTATACTTATTACACTTACAAAACAGACGATAATTATAGAACTGATATTATTAAATATTTTACTGATGATAACGCAACACACGGCTTACGTTATTACTGGAAACGACGGTATAAATATTTAATGTCGCGTTATGGTTATTCTGTAAATATTGCAGCATTTGAAACATTTAATGAAATGGACCAGGTATTGGGTTATTATGATCATCAGAGTGATAAAGGCTTATGTGGTAATAATCAACTGGCATGGGATGCAGATGGTGCAGAATGCTCTGGTTTAAAACCATTGATTACCAACTGGCACAATGATATACTTGATTATACAAAAAATACATTAATGGATAATGCCAACAAACATCTTACAATGGTAAGTTATACTGCAGGGGATATATACGGGGATCGTGATGGAAACGCAGGTAACTATTACGGATTACTTTCAAATTCATTTATTGACATAGCCGACATACATTATTCCAGCGACGGTAAAGATATTTTCAATACTTCATCAAATGATGTAAAAGATTTTGTGAGCAATACATTGGGCATAAACAATAAACCTTTCCATTTTGGCGAATTCTCCACATTTGGAAATGTTAAATTTGATAATAATGGCGATTCACAACTAGAGGATAATTCGACTGCCCAATATTTCAATAATTACGATATTTCCTTCCATAACGAATTGTGGGCTTCCGCTTTTATAGGCACCTATACCACAGGGCTTACCTGGAATTGGCCCACTGTGCACTGGTGGCCCGATGCTAACCCGAATGAGTTAAAATATACTACTATAGATGAATATGATAATATTGAAGTACATCAAGTTCTTGTTGATAATGTTTTAGATCATTGGAACGGAGTATCACCTAATCCTTATCTATATTTACCTAATAATTCAACGGTACAATTCAGAAATAAAAAAATTTATCACAATTTTAAACCGTTGAGTGATTTTGTTCAACAAAGCGAGATTGATTTCAATGATAATTTTACTGCAGGGAAATATTATGACGGAATTCAAAATGTTGAATGTTATTATTTGGTGAATAGCGGCCAAACTACAGCTTATGGATGGATACATAATCTGAATAATTACTGGAATAATAATTACTATTACTTTTTCGACCCGAGTAATACATCAATTAATTTTCAAAACTGGAATGCTGTTTTAGCACCAATGATTATTGACGGAATTACACTTACTGGGCTGAAGACAAACACTGCATTTGATATTGATTTCTTTTATACCCGCATGGGAGATATACCAACAAATTTTCCTGACGGAATGAATTTTTCACCTATTTACAGCGACAGTCAAGGTGAATTAGTAATAGGTACAGATATCTTAAGCCATCTGGGCACTGACAGTACAGAAGCAGATTTTGCTTTTACATTATCCGATCCGTCAAACCAAAACAGGTTTACTAATTTAAATCAAAATAATAACATTATACAGGGACAAACACCGTCTGCCGAAGTTAATAATATAATTGTTTCGCCTAACCCTTCCGATGGTATATTTTCAATAGAATTTTTAAATTCTTTTAAAACATGTCATCTATACGTCTGTGATGCTATAGGAAATTTAATTTATTCTTCAGAAGTGTTCAATAATAAAAATTTTATTGATATAACAGATCAACCTAAAGGAGTATATTTTTTGAAAATAAAGAATG
>CAINEZ010000520.1 GCA_903847905.1 uncultured Bacteroidota bacterium | reverse complement strand
GGAGTACTAAATGGATTAAGCAAGTTTATAAGGTACTTGATTTATCAAATTAAACACGTTCCAAAATGCCCGTGTTTACTGGATTTTAATAAAAGTGTACAGTAGTAAAAATCTTTCAAGTGAAAGATATTTTCTTCTTTAAATCTTGACTTCAAACCTGGATTTGCATTGATGAAATTTTGCATTTCTTTTTGATAGCCTGCTGCAATCACCATTGTTTTACCCCTGTCATCCTCCATTCTTTTCAATAAAGTATCAATGGCTTCCTGTCCGAAATTATCATTCTCATGCTGTTTAAGAGTGTATGCCTCATCAATGAATAAAATACCACCTGTCGAATTATCACAAATTTTTTGAACAAGTTTTGATGTTTCGCCAATAAACTGACCGACCATTTTGCTTCTATCAACTTCAATTACATGACCCCTTGAAAGCAACCCAATAGAAGAAAATATTTCTCCTAATTTCCTTGCAAGTGAAGTCTTACCCGTCCCTGGATTACCCGTTAAAATCAAGTGTTCTCCAAATGTATATTTCTTTCCCGTTTTTTCTGCATCTTTTCTTGAAACAACAATTCGTTCAATCATATTTCTGATGTAACTTTTTACATCATCCATTCCAATAAATTTATCAAGTTCTTCAAAAATTTGTTGTGTAGTTTTATCATCAATAATTTCTCCTTTAATATCGTCTTCAAGAATTGTGTTTGGAAAATTATCGTATTGAGGATTGACAAAATGTTCTTCAATAATTTCTTTTGCAATTTTATTTACAGTATGTCCGTTACCGAAACCACTGTCTTTTTTCTTAACTAAATTTTTAAAAAGCTTTTTGATTTTTGTTTCTGCTTCCGGTGCTATTGAAAAATTCTGCTGTTTAAACTGGTTTTCTGCAATTTCAAACATTTCATTTTCTGAGAGGTCAGGTAAATTGAAAATGAGATTGAATCTGTTTTTTACTTCAGGATTTTTTTCAAGATATTCTTTGAATCCTTCCGGACGTGAGGCAATGATAATAACAGGGTCCCCACACATTTTATCCATCTCAACGTAAAGTTTATCTATCTGTGTCGTTTGTCCCGGAATATATTCTGCAGGAACTAATTTGTGAACTTCATCAATAAAAACTATTCCACCTTTTGCTGCATTAAGATTTGAAGCGAGGTCTTTTGAGAAATTTCCAAAATCAACAGCATTAACTGTTTTAGAATCGGGTTTTTCAATTATTTTATTCTTGAAATAAATTTTTGCAAGTATTTCGGCGACTTTTGATTTTGCTGTTCCAGTATTACCTATTAAAATTGTATGAAGTGCCCTTTTATCCAATTGCCTTCCACTTTTCTGCATACGCTTAGCGACAATAATTTTGGTATTGATTTCATCTTTCAATTCTGAAAGCCCAACCAATTCATCCAAATCAATATTCTGAATCTTACCGTTTAAATTAATAATTTCCACACCGCAATATTTACAATATTTTGCGAGGTCTCTATTTTCAAGATTACATTGCTTACATTGAATTGCCATAATAATTATTTTATTGGAGTAGCTTCATCAATGAGTTTATTCCAAAGTTCATTTACCTGTAATTGATTCACCCAATTTTGCAAATAGTTCAGATCGAGTATTCCAAACTGAACTTCATAAACACGCAGTGCATCAGTAAATTGTTTTTCACTTCCTCCAGAAAGTTTTGCCCATCTTAATTTTGCAAGAATAGTATCTTCTGGTTTAGAAATTTTCATTTTGAATCCAAACACATTTTCTTCATATTTTCTTGCAAACCTTGATTTATCAAATGGTTCATCTGTCAAAATCCAAAAATCAATTTTGTCACCTTCATTGGTGTCAAGCAGATTAAACATACTTTTATGATCAATCGCTTCTTTGACGCTGTTTTCGGCAAGATAGTATTGCGGTGGTGGAAATGCTTTTATTAATGCCGGTATTGAAGATTTAGGAATATTGATTACAATATCAATATCGTGTGTTGCACGCGGCTCACCCTGCAAACTGGAAACGATTGAGCCAGTTACCATATAATCAATATGGTTGTCGTTTAAAACGCACAAAAGATGATTTAATAATTTCGGTTGTAACATTTGGCAATCCTTTCTATGTAAATAACTTTAATTTCTTCTTCATTTTTTTCAGGGAATCTTTTTCTCAATCCTTGTAAAAATAAATCTCTTGTCATTTCTGAAAGTTCAAATGCTTTCAGCAAACGCTGTTCGGAAGTCATTCGGATAAGTGCTCCAATATACAAGGTGTGATTAGGATGCGGTTTAATGATTATCATTGTTATGTTTTATTTGGTTAATATTGTTTTACTTTTATTTCTATTGTTTTGTATGCTTTTAAATTATTCAATGCATTCTCTGGATATTATTTACTTGTGGTAATTGCTGTTTATTTTTTTACAAACTCTTCAAATAATTTTTCTTTAACTTTATTTATTTCTATTTCGTTTCCTGTTTTGTAAGCCTCAAAAAATTCTTTGGAAGTTTTCAAGGATTCAAGAAACCTATTACGCAAAAGCAATTCTTCTTCTTCTCTTTTTAAAATTTCTTGTCGTTCTATCATTTTCTCTTTTGCTTTTTCTTTTTCTAACCTTTCTTTCTCAACTTGTTTCTGATTATTAATTAATTTAATAAATTCCTTTTCAAATTGTTGTTCATCAAGAGAAAGAATACGAACTTTTTCCTGCAATATTTCATAGGCTTCTTTTTCAGAAAAAAATCTCTCAATTTCTTTTGAGGATTGTGTATAGGCAGCATTTTCTTGCGAAGTCAATGCTACGGCATTTTCCGCATCTTTTCTTCCTTTGCTAATTGCATTCGATTCCCCAATGGATCTAACAATCAAGGAAATAATCCAACCTATAAATACAGCCACCACAATTAATATAGGAGCCCCAATTATAATTTGCAGAATTCCTTCTAAGATATCGCCTTTATCAAATGCAGGTTTTATACCTCCAAATATTGATAATAATAAACCACTTATCGCAAAAATAATCATAATCCATTCATATTGATCTTTATCCCAATTTCTAAGTTGAAAACTTTTACTGACATTATTTCTTCTTTCTTTTAAAATCTTTTCATATTCGTAATTTAATTTCTCAACTTTATCTTTTTTATCTATTTGAATTTTAGCCTTTATTAATTTTGTTTGATTATTAATTTCTTCTATTTCATTCTCATACCTCATTAAATATGGCAATTCTGGATTTATTTTTTTTAATCTATTAACAATTTTCGCCAAATCATTACAATAAGATTTAAATTGATTTTCATTGTTTTTTATTTTATCAATATCCAGTCTAATAGAAGTATAAATTTTATTATCTAATTTAAGAGTAAGTTGAGAGAAAAATAACGAGTTTGAATTAATATTTTTTTCTACAAATGACAGATAATTTTTTAAGCAGTCAAGGAAGAGTATAGAATTTGTCTGACAATCAAATACCCAGTTTTTTTCAATCCCCTCTTTAGTAATATCTATAACCTTATTAAATAATTCATGATTATGTATTATTTTCACTTTAATAATAGATAATAATTTTGTAATTGTATCATATAAATTAAAACCATTATTCCCAATAGAATTTGAAACATTTGTGAAAATATTTTCATCTTTTATTTTATTTTCTAAATCCTTTATCTGTTTTAATAAAGAATTACTTTCTGTTTTTAGTTCAGATATATATTTGTCATTTCCTATCGAATTATTATTATAAAGCGGTTCCAATTCCTTGCCAATCACATTTAATCTTTCAATAAGTTGAGATTTTTTTAAAGTAATTACATTAATAGAATTACCCTTGAAAGTTTGTTTGTTAATATTATTTGAAATTATTGAATTATTTACATTCTTAATAATATAATTAAATATTTGTTCAAATTCATTAATATCACCTAATTCTTGCGATATCAGAAAGTCAATTAAAAATTCCTGTAAAGAGGAACCGATATAATTTTTTAACCAGTAGTTTGCTTCATTTTGACTTTTCGATGCGTTTGAATCATAAATGAAATACGAAAAATTATTATTAAATAAAGTAAGAAATTCAGACTTTCCATTTGCAATATTTCCATTGAGTTCAAATCCTTTTTGTAGTGCATATCGAAGAGTGGTTTCATCGTATCTCTTCAACACACGCCATTTATCAATTGTATGTTGTAAATTTTTAAAACTGCTAATCCATAGTGATAATTTTGAATTGATATTTGAAAGTTGATTGATGATTTTAGTTTTAGTGTTATTATCAACTTTTATAAGTTCCTCTGGTTGGTAAAGGGTATAATTATCAATGATGAATTTGTCACTGCCTTGCAAATAAAGAATTAAAGTATTTAAAGCAAGCTCACCATTTATTGAATGATGTTTATACGTTTTTTTGTTTTCTGAACCACCTAATTCTTTAAGTTCTTTAATTAATGTTGAGGTCAAATTATTTGGATTATCATCACCTTGTTCATCTTTAGAAATAGAAAACCATTTTCTAAATTTGTTTGCATCATTTTTCAATTCTCTGGCTTCTAAGAAAAGATAAAATGCTGCATTAGGGTTTTGCAAATCCTTTTGATAATAACTA
This sequence comes from uncultured Bacteroidota bacterium, assembly GCA_903847905.1. Lineage (GTDB taxonomy): Bacteria > Bacteroidota > Bacteroidia > Bacteroidales > CG2-30-32-10 > CAINEZ01. The sequence continues at coordinate 1,678 of CAINEZ010000520.1, read as the reverse complement.
AAATTTTTCTCGAAATATAATGCAATTTCCTCCTTAGTAATCAAAATTGTTTTATCATATCCTGTGAAAGGCATTTCACGGTCAAGGATGTATATGGCTTTTGTTAATCCAGCATTTCTGTCACGGGGATAATCTTTTTCTACAATATCCATTAATTCATTAAATAATCCTTGGTCAACAGGCTCAATCCATTTTGCAATTGTATTTCGGTAAAGATGTCCTTCGCCTTTATCAGGATATTTTTCTAAATATAAAGCAATGTCTTTTGGATTATTCACCACAATTTGTTTGCCTTCAATCAAACCGAATGAATAAGGCTTATAATCCAATTTTATCGTTTGATAAAGCACCTTTACAGCTTCTCCTTTTAGCCATTGCTTGACTTCATTATAACCCCAACGGTCATGTGGGTTTACAGTAATTAAACCTTTTATCAGTTTTTCAACATCTTTATCAATATTTTCAGGAAACCCTACTCTACCTTCACTTTTAACTCTCATAATACTAAATTCATCGAGGTCATCAAATGGATTTTTACCAAACCATAAATGAAGTATTGTCATTCCCAATGCGTAATAGTCAACGCTTTTTTCAATAATTGTTTTTCCCTTAATATTTGTAAATATTTCAGGTGCTGCATATAAATCTGTTCTACCTGATGAGGTTTGAATAAGTTCTTCTCCTTCTCTGATATTTGAGGCAATTCCAAAATCACCAATTGCAATATCTTTTTTATCTACTGTTCGGTAAAAAATATTTTCGGGCTTTATATCGCGGTGAATAATACCATGGTTGTGACAATAGCTTAATGCTTCTATAGTTTCTTCAACAATTTCTTTAATTTTTTGAATTGATGTCACCGGCATTATTTCCATTAATGTTCCACCCTGTGCATATTCAGAAATTTCAAAAAACCTATCTTGGTAATAACCAAAATCAATCAAAGTGATTATGTCGGGATGCTTTAATCCTTTAAGTTTTTTCAGGATTTCATCCTTAGGTTTGTACTGAGAATAGTAATATTTAAAAATGTAATTGCTGTTATTTTGTGTAACAAGAAGTACTTCTGCTTCACCTGAACGAGCAATCTGTTTTGCAATTTTGAATTTTTTCCCGTTGAGAATAATTTCATCTGTCAAGGATGAGGAGATAATTTGTGGTCCATTAATAACAGATGAAATAATAGTTCCATCATTTCTAGTGGTGCTGTTCTGTAAACCTGAACTTATAATATTATTTTCAATTGGCCTATTTGTAGTCATATTTCAACTTGTTTAAAAGAATTCTCAGTTCTTGTTTCATAAATCCAGACTCCCCCAGACGATGGGTCAGCACATTCGTGAGTCCCTCCTGGGTGTGTGCAATCATAAGCATTACATCTCCAACCAACAGGGACTTTCTTTTGTATCACTTGTGGAATAAGAATTTTCAATGCTCCAAAAAATTTTCTTGCTTCCTGATTATTTGAGAATGTCTTGTTCCGTGTATCTTCTATAAATTTCAAAGCTTTCTTTTCTTTCTCATGTTGCAAAGCTGTCTTTTTTTCTTCATTTGATACATTTTGCCTCGATTGTTCAAGAGCTTTTAAATTATCTTCTACATTGTTTGATGAATCATTGTTCAATGTAAAAGTGTTTTTCTTTAACGGTTTTTCATGAGGAAATTTTTCTAAATATTT
>CAINEZ010000519.1 GCA_903847905.1 uncultured Bacteroidota bacterium | reverse complement strand
TGATAAGCCCTCTAACCTCAGCAAGCGCTTCCTCAGAAACCCTGACCGAATCTGTTCTCATGTAGGTTATGAGCCCGGTCTCGCCTTCTTCTCCGACATTCACGCCTTCGTACAGGCTCTGCGCGATCATCATGGTCTTTCTCGCGGTGAACCCCAGTTTTTTTGCCGCTTCCTGCTGCAGCGTTGAAGTAATGAAAGGAGGAGCGGTATATCTGTTCTTCTCGCGGCTGTCAATTTTTTTAACTACATATTCCGCGGAAGTGCAGTCGGAAACTATCTTGTCGCCTTCTTCCTTTGTCTTTATAACAGCCTTGGCGCCTTTAATCTGTATCAGTTTTGCGTTGAACTCCGCGGTCGCTTCGCCCTTAAGCCTCGCAATCACGCTCCAGTATTCAACAGGTTTAAAAGCTTCAATCTCGCGCTCCCTTTCGCAAATCATGCGGAGAGCCACTGACTGAACCCGGCCGGCGGAAAGCCCGCGCTGTATGCTCTTCCAGAGAAGCGGGCTTATCTTGTAACCCACCAGCCTGTCTAATATTCGTCTTGCCTGCTGGGCGTAAACAAGGTTTGCGTTTATCTCCCGCGGAGACGCAAGAGCCGCGAGTACAGCCTTTTTGAAAAAGCAATTTCGCAGGTTGGAATAAATTTTTCATCCACATTTGTTTCGGATGATAATGTTTTCAAAAATCCATTCAAGAGCTATAGCAACATAAGCTCATCCAATGCCTCCGTTTTTTATAATCGTTTTACTGAAAACTCACAATTGAAATTTTCCTACGGCCTCAATCTAAATTCATATAACAGTTATTCAACAGCCAACAATAATACTAATTTGTTCGAATTGGATTATGCTCTCGGCAGTGCTGATGAAGAACAACTTTTTTCTATCGCACTTTCCTACTCCGGTAAATCAGTCAATGATGAATACAAACTTTACGAAGAAAAAAATCTTAACCTCCACTCTGGTTATGATTTTTCTTTTAACGATATTCATTCAGGAAATATCCGTTACGGTTTCAATAAAATTACTTACGATAATTTTTCCGATTTCAGCTACTCAGAAAATATTTTAGGATATACATCTAACATTACATGGCAAACAAAAACTTCTCTTTTTCTTGATGTGAACCTGGGATATAAAATTTACTCTAATCCTCTGTACTCTATCAGTAATGATAGCATTATTTCTAATCCGGGGATGATGAACGGAAAAGGTAAAATGAAAAACATTATTGGAATAGTTTCGAACACAACAAAACTAGATGACGGAAATGTGCAGTTACTTCTTACTGGAAAAATCGCTCAGTCGCTTTACGATAATCTAGGCGCTTACCTGGCTTATTCTTTCAGGTATAATTTAGAAAACAATTCCCGTTCAATAATGATATCGGATTATTATTTTTCAGATGATAACTTGTTCGATGACAACTATGGTTACGGTGGACATGATTTGGAAATGGGATTTACATATATAATGCCGTTAAGCTTAACATTGAAATCTTCCTTCGAATACACTTATAAAAAATATGCCAACGAATATCCCGATATCATCGACTCTCTAAAGGAAAGAAATGACGACAAACTATTGTTTAATATTCGTTTAAGCCGGTCTTTCGAATTATTCGAATCGCTTCTCAACAAACTAAACGTTTATTTATCATATGTTTATACAAATAATAGTTCCAATATAAATTTATTTAACT
>CAINEZ010000518.1 GCA_903847905.1 uncultured Bacteroidota bacterium | reverse complement strand
TATTAATATCATTATTATTTGTTGTTGGTTAATGTTAGTTTTTAGTTTATTAGTTTGAAAGTTCTGGTTATTTGGTTAATGGTTTTGATTATTAAAATTGCATATTAAGAGGTAATAATTGGGTAAAAACCGTTAACTAATAAAACTAAAACCGGCAACCATACAAACTAAAACTGAAAAATCAAAAACTATTAACAAAAAAATCAGTAATTTATTTAATATTTATTACTTAACTTAAAACAGTATAATCCCCAATACTGACTTCTTTTTTACTGCCAAAATATTCAACATAATTCCCTATTATTGAATTATCAAGGTTTACGCAGGAAATTTTTGTATTCGATTGAATAATACTATCGGTAATTACCGAATAATCAATAATTGTATTTTCTCCTATCGAAACATGCGGACCAATAATGGAATTAGTAATTTTAACATTAGCTCCAAGAAAACAAGGATGAATAATTATTGAGTTTTCAATTATTGCAGTATCATCAATAAGTTTTTCTTTTTTATGAAACTCCAATATTCGCATATTTGTATAAACTGTTGCATTTTTATTTCCGCAATCAAGCCATTCATTTACTTTGCAGGCATAAAAGGAAGCTCCTTTTTTCTTCATATTTTCAAGAGCATCGGTAAGTTGAAATTCACCGTTTTTCTGTAGGTTTTGATCAATAAGATACTGAAGTTCATTTTTAAGATTTTGTCCATCTTTAAAATAATAAATTCCTATAATTGCAAGATCTGAAATATGGGTTTTCGGTTTTTCAATAAAATCAGTAATTACTTCATCTTTATTGGTTTTTACAACACCAAAGGAACTGGGATCTTTTACTTTATGAACCCATATGATCCCATCGCGTGATTCGTCAAGAGTAAAGTCGGCTTTAAAAAGAGTATCGGCAAATGCTACAATGATTTTTCCATTCAACGATCTTTCAGCGCAAAGTATTGCATGCGCAGTACCCATAGGAACATCCTGATAAAATATTTTTCCTGTGGCACCAATCCCATCAGCTATTGAAATAAGCATTTCTTCGGTTTCCCTGCCAAAATCTCCAATAATAAAAGCGATCTCATCTATTTTTTCATTACAAACTTTCGCAATATCTTCAACAAGCCTTTGAACTATAGGCTTTCCTGCAATCCTGATCAGTGGCTTTGGAATTGTTAGTGTATGAGGCCTCATACGTTTACCCATACCTGCCATTGGAATTATTATCTTCATTTATTTGATTTTTTATCTGTACAATTAATTTTTCTATTGGTCATGCCTGATAGTAAATATTTTCTTAGTGATTAATTGGTTATGTTGCATTTTTTATAAAAACAAATACTCCTTACCATGCCAACAGGCATACACCACAAACTATTACTGTTAGCGGGCATTTATTATATTTTTCAAGTCAATGATTTCAATCTTATTATTGAATTCCTTTTTAATTGCTGCTATTGCATACACCTTATGGTCAACACCTGTTACGAAAATTATACGTTTATTATTGTACTTTTTTATTATTTTTATCATGTTCTCGTCAATGTGATTGTCACGACTTGTATAAAAATTTGATATTTTTTCATATTTAGTATTATACGTTAATGCTTTAAATCTATCATAGAATACATAATTAATACTATCGTATTTTGTATTTAACTCTATCGCATTACCATTCTTAAAAATTACCATTTTAAGGCTGTCATATATGTTTATTTCTTTTTTAATATTAATTGTTGATATGGAAGAATCTTTATCAAATTCTCTTTCCAGAATTTTGGTTGGCATATACGTCCAATAATTTTCGGGTATTAATTTCCCCTCCAAATTTTCTCCCAACCAATCGAATCCAACAACTATTTTTTTCCCAAAATACCGTTTTTTTATTTGTATCATATCAGGAGGGTATGATTTTTTTAAATAATTATCAGGTTCATTCATATCCTCCGATCTTATTTCTATTCCAACAACATCGGGTTTAAAACGGTCAATAATATTAAATAAGCAATCAAACGAATAATTCGGATTGCGTTTATGTTCACTATGAATTGCACCTAAAACCAAAACGCTTGTCTTATTGTCTGCTGAATTATTGTTTTTACAGTTGAATGAAAATAAAGATAGAATAAAAAATGTAATGATAAAATGTTTTCTCATTTGTATCTTTTTCGTGTTTATTGACAACTTATTTTGTCCCTGTATGCCCAAATCCGCCCGCTCCTCTTGATGTTTCAGTAAGTTCTTTTACTTCAAAAAACTCTGCTCTTTCGTGTTTTGCAATTATCATCTGGGCTATTCTTTCTCCATCTTCTACAATAAATTCTTCATTTGATAGATTTATCAATATTACTTTAACCTCGCCTCTGTAATCAGCATCAATGGTTCCGGGAGTGTTAAGCACTGTTACTCCTTTTTTAAATGCAAGCCCGCTGCGAGGACGTATCTGTGCTTCATGACCTTCGGGCAATTCAATAAACAAGCCTGTGGAAATAAGCGCTCTTTCCAAAGGTTTTAATTTCACAGGTTTATCAAGGTTTGCTCGAAGGTCCATTCCTGCCGAATGAATGGTTTCGTATGCAGGAAGAGGGTGTTTTGAATTATTAACTATTCGTATTTTCATAGCTTTAATAAAAGACAAAAGTAATGAATTTATGAAAAAGAAATGTTACTGTTTATTATGACGAGCGACTGATTAACAAAAAAACCTAATATAACCGGCTTTATATCGTATTCAAATAAGATAACTTAAATTAACGCTTTGTGCTATTTAAACACTGACTGATTAATAATCAAGAGTCATATTTCGATAAGCTAAACCTAACATTACTCAGTCTGAAAGTCAAAATATTATATATTAATAACACAACGTTATAAATTAATTAAAGAAATCAAACTTTGAGTTTACCAGATATAAACCCAAACCTACCATCTATGTGCTAAAACCTACCACCTATCAAATAACTCTTTACAAATTGGATTTGAAGTATTTACTTTGTGAAGAAATTTATAAATCAAAAAAAACTTAAAATGAAAAAAGAAAAAAAAGTAAATCAGGTAAAAATTGAAAAATTTATTATTTCTAAAGATGATTTAAAGAAATTAAAAGGTGGTTGCCCAGGTGAACCTATAAAGGATATTGATATTTCTATAAAACATCCGAGTGGTCATTAAAGTTAATAAACATCCTATTAGATAAGAGTAAGTATATTAATATATTTACTCTTATTTATTTTTATACCGATACAACAAGATAATGATTTTGTAACCAATATTCCTAAATTCTTTCACTGACCACATTACAATTCATCTCGCTCTCTATAAACCATCGGTTGTAAAAATGTAATTATAAAGTTATTATAAACTCCAAAAACCTTTAGGAATAAGCTTTTTGATTGAATTCAAAAATCAGTCGTTTGAATTATCCTCGGTAGGAGGTTTTATTTTTACTCCATCATATTTTATTTCTATGCCATTTTTAAAAGATGTCGTGAGGAATAAAGTGCCGTCGTAATTGTATTTATACCAGTCTCCTTCACGTTTTCCCATTACATAATATCCTTCTTCTTTTACTTTACCATTATCCCAATAAAATGTATGTTTTCCGTCAGAGTTATCATCTGTAAAATTTCCTGTAAAATTAAGATTTCCGTTATCGTACCAATATTTCCATACGCCATCACGTCTTCCCTCTTTATAAGAACCTTCCATTTTAATATCACCCAATTGATATTCCCATTTTCCTTCTTCTAAACCATCAACATATTCTCCTTTAGTAATTACGCTTCCGCTATCTGAATATTCAGTTACAATCCCGTTTTCAATACCATTGGAATAAAATTCATCGCGTAAAATATTGCCGTTATCGTAATACCATATCCATTCTCCATCAGGTTTTTCATTATTAAGATATATTCCTGTTTGTTCAATTTTACCATTTTTATAATAATATTTCCATTGACCAATTTTTTTTCCGTTCACATATTTTCCTATCGCTTTGAGTTCGCCGGAATCGTGATATTCTTTCCATGCGCCTTGTTTAAATCCGGCTTCATCAATAATTCCATCACCAACAATAGTTCCATCTTTATATATTTTTCCTGATGTAATTTTACCTTCTTCTGAATAATCACGCCTTACTCCTTCGGGAATATTATTCTTATAACTACCTACTCTTTTTACCTGACCACTTTTATAATAATCGGTTTTAATATCTAATTTCGCGGTTTCAGCAGCATCCTTTTGTATTTCTCCGTTTACGAATTTTTCAATACTTACAAGATTACCATCCTGAGAATAATTTTTAAAATATCCGTTTTTAATACTTGCATTATAGTATCCTTCGGTTTTTAAATTTCCATTAGAATAAAAAGTAACCCACTTACCTTGCATCAGGTTGTCGGAATTATACCTGTTTACTTTTTCTTTATTAATCAGGTAGCCATTTTTATATTCAAGTAATGAGATAACATTTCCTTCGGGTGAATATTCGCTGGCAATACCTTGTTCTTTTCCTTTAATAAACTTTATTGCCAGCCTAAGTTTCCTGTCAGTATAATAATAACTTGTATAACCTTCCTTAATATCATTTACATAATTTTCTTTTACAATTTCATTTTGAGGATATGTTGTTTTAATACCATTCTTTTTACCCTTACTATAATTAATTTCCAAAATTAATTTTCCTTCTTCATTATAAAATTTCCATATACTGTCCAGTTCGAAGTTTTTCCTATTTCCCTCACTTTTAAGAACTCCGTTTTCATAAAAAGTTTTCCAGTAAGCATCGGGTTTCCCATTTTTAATAAATCCTTCACTTGAAACTTTTCCATTTTCATATTTAAAAACAGTGAAAGTTCCTGCTTTACTTGTATCCTGTGTGTATGCTAAAGAAGAACTAAAAATAAAAAATAAAAATATTATTTTTTTCATAAATGAATTTATATCATCAATTCTATAATTATTTAATTCAACCTAAGTTGTGTTAATAATCTTTTTACAATAAATCAAGATAATTCAAGCATTCGTAATATGGGCTTTCTTGCTTTAATTATCAATTCTTCAGGTAAAATTACTTCAGGTAATTCGTATTTCATACAGACATAAAGTTTTTGTAAGGTATTTTTTTTCATATACTGGCAATCGTTACACGAACAGCTTTCATCATTGTTTGATGCAATAATAAAGGTTTTATCTGGTGAATTTTTTAGCATTTGATGAATAATTCCTGTTTCAGTAGCAACTATAAATTTTTTAGCATTGTCTTTCTTTGTATAATTTAATAAAGCAGTTGTAGATCCTATAAAATCAGAAATTTCAAGAATGGCTGCTTTACATTCGGGATGAGAAATTAATTTTGCATCAGGATTATTAATTTTTAGTTTTAAAACTTTTTCAATAGAAAGTATGTCATGTACTTCACATGTACCATTCCAAAGAACCATATTTCTGCCAGTTATATTATTAATATAAGCTCCAAGATTTTTATCAGGTAAAAATATTAATTTTTGATCTTTTGGAAAACTTTCAACTATTTTAACTGCATTTCCTGAAGTGCAAATTACATCGGATAATGCTTTTATTTCTGCCGAACAATTAATATATGAAACAATTATATGATCAGGATATTGTTTTATAAATTTTTTAAAATCATTAGTTTTACATGAATCAGCCAAAGAACATCCTGCCTGTAAATCCGGAATAATAACTTTTTTATAAGGGTTTAAAATCTTAGCCGTTTCAGCCATAAAGTGAACTCCGGCAAAAATTATCATTTCGGCTTTTGTTTTTTGAGCTTCTTGAGAAAGCGCTAAGCTATCACCAATAAAATCAGCTATGTCTTGAATTTCCGGAACCTGATAATAATGAGCTAATATTATTGCATTCTTTTCTTTTTTTAATAATTTTATTTCATTAATTAAATTAATTGTAGGATCAATATCTATTTTTAGATAACCATAGTTTTCAATATTATTTGTAAAAGACATATATATTTATTAT
>CAINEZ010000517.1 GCA_903847905.1 uncultured Bacteroidota bacterium | reverse complement strand
TGAAAAAATTTGGGAAAATTGTTTGAAAATTATAAAGGATAACATCGGCGATCAAGCTTTTAAAACTTGGTTTGATCCTATTAAGCCTGTTAGGTTAGAAGGTAATGTACTTACAATCCAAGTTCCAAGCCAATTTTTCTATGAATGGCTGGAGGAAAATTACATTACTCTTTTAAAAACAACTATCAAAAAGGAATTAGGTTCTGATGGACGGCTGGAATACAGCATCATCATGGAAAACTCTTTCGACAACTCGCATCCTTACACAATTAAAGTCCCTACCTCTAACAAAAAGGCGCTAAAAAATCCCGCCCTCTCGATGCCAGTCGATATTAATAGAGGTTCGAGCAGCACCATTCCTAATCCTTTTATTATACCAGGCTTGCAAAAAATTAATGTACAGTCACAACTGGTCGATAGTTATTCCTTTGATAATTTTATTGAAGGCGATTGCAACCGCCTTGCGAGATCTGCAGGCTTTGCTGTTGCTTGCAACCCGGGCAAAACCGCTTTTAACCCGCTACTTATATACAGCACCGTAGGGCTTGGCAAGACACATCTTGCTCATGCCATTGGAATTCAAGTAAAGAATACTTTTCCTGAAAAGACGGTACTATATATTTCTTCTGAACAATTCATTCAACAATTTATCGACTCGGTAAAAAATAATAGCCAGAATGATTTTGTCCATTTTTATCAGATGATGGATGTTCTTATTATTGATGATGTTCAGTTTTTTGCAGGAAAAGAAAAAACACAGGATGTATTTTTCCATGTATTTAATCACCTTCACCAAAATGGGAAACAACTCGTGATTACTTCCGATAAAGCCCCTGTGGAAATGCAGGGTGTAGAACCCAGGTTGCTTTCACGCTTTAAATGGGGACTGTCAGCTGATCTGCAACACCCTGACCTTGAAACAAGAATTGCTATTCTTGAAAAAAAACTTTACAATGATGGTGTTGAAGAAATGCCCAGAGATGTAATAGAATATCTGGCGTACAGTATTACTACTAACATCCGTGAACTTGAAGGCGCACTTATTTCCATAATGGCACAATCATCTCTGAATAAAAAAGCTATTACTCTTGACCTTGCAAAACAGATGATAGACAAGTTTGTTAAGAATACTACAAGGGAAATTTCTATCGATTATATTCAAAAAGTTGTTTGCGATTATTTCAATATCCCTGTGGATATGATCAATTCAAAAACACGCAAACGCGAGATAGTTCAAGCACGACAGCTTGCTATGTTCTTCTCTAAAAGGATGACCAAAGCTTCTCTTGCATCCATTGGGTTACACTGCGGAAATAAAGACCATGCAACTGTTCTTCATGCATGCCGCACTGTGAATAATCTTGTAGATACAGATAAACAATTCAAAGCATACGTGGATGAACTTGAAAAGAAAATAAAACTTCAGTAAATATTAAAGACCGGTTTTTCAACCGGTTTTTTTTATCATAAAATTATGAAAACAACAGGAACTTTATTATTAGTACCTTCTGTAATAGCTGAAAATACTGCAGAGAAAGTACTCCCTTCTTATGTTATAAATTTAATAAATGATATTGACGAATTCATTGTTGAAGATGAACGCAGCGCAAGAAGATATCTGAAAAATGTCGGTTATTCCAAACCCCTGAATTCTCTTATTCTTCATACACTCAATAAACATACTGATAAAAATGAAATTCCATTTTTTATCGAATCTCTTTTGAAAGGTAAAAACATTGGATTATTATCCGAAGCAGGCTGCCCCTGTATTGCAGACCCCGGTTCTGAAATTGTAAAACTCGCACATAAGTATAAAATAAAAGTTAAACCACTTGTGGGACCAACATCAATTCTTCTGGCTTTAATTGCTTCAGGGTTCAACGGACAAAATTTCGCTTTTAATGGGTATTTACCAATAGAGAAGAACGCAAGAATTAAAAAAATAAAAGAATTGGAAAACAAGGCAACCCATAATGACCAAACACAAATATTTATGGAAACACCTTTCCGCAATATGCAGTTATTAAATGATATTTTGAAATGTTGTAATTCTTCTACCCTACTTTGCATAGCAGCGAATATTACCGGAGAAGATGAATTTATTGAAACAAGATTAATAGGTGACTGGAAAAATAATATTCCTGAACTTCATAAAAAGACAACTGTTTTTTTACTTTACAGATAAAGAGTTTTTACATTTTCTATCATTGGTGGACGAGATAAAATAGGCAAGCATATCT
>CAINEZ010000516.1 GCA_903847905.1 uncultured Bacteroidota bacterium | reverse complement strand
TTCAAACAAGTACCTGTTTGAACATATCGTGTACCTCCAGTCCAATTTTCATCAACAACATCTCCCGCTCTGTTGGCAACAACGTTTTGATGCACATGGCCTGCAAGCACTATATCCACATTATTTGAATCGCAGATATTTAAAAATACAGTCCTGTTATATTTTATTGATCCATCAGCTGTATCTAATATCGCTCCAGTAAATGGCGTGCCATCAGAATTTGTTCCGATTGCATCTACAGGAGGATGATGCATAACAATAATCTTTTTTTTATCAATATTATAATTTAGTACGTTTCTTACCCAGCTACATTGACTGTCTGTAAGTCCAGACCCTTCAGCGTTCATCAAGTTAGAATCATCAGATATTGGACGGTTATCATCATAGCCTGATCGCAGAAACAGTATAACTAAATTATTATATGTAATATAATATTCGGTATCAGGAGCAACTTCTAATGAGTAATTAACAAGAATGGAATTCGAAAGAGGTGGGATATTTCCTGTACGATAATCATGATTCCCTGGAGCAAAATAAATAGGTATTGTCAATGCTGAATCAATAAAATATGCGCCTGGAGTTGGATATGTTAGAGAATCAGGAAAGAGGTGTTTAGTAAGCGCATGATACATGCTATTTGAACAGTTACCTATATTTGAAATATCACCGCTTGCAATAACAAAAACCGGTTTCGGGTTTAAATTATTAATAGTTGTTAGCATTTGCGCAAATTTTACACCGTCAATATCATAGTTGCCTGTCGATATCCCATCTGTAACATGTATATCAGAAATATGCACAAAAGTAAATTGAGCAAAACACTGGTTAATTATTAATATTGAAAAAAAGAAGAAATTGAAAATTATTTTATGTGAATTTTTCATATTATTTTTATAAGTTTATCGTTTTAAGATCAATTAACACCTAAATATTTAAAGTCCATTAATACTTGCTTGGAGCAGATAGAAAAAAATAATTCAACAATAATTTTATGCTTACATATCAAATTTCATTTATCAGATGGCTTATGTGCAAAGATTCACAGAGCATACAGAGCAAAGTGAAATCATGAAAAAAAATGAAAAATAAAACAATTCATGAGTAAAATAAACTTTGCTTGCAAACACTAAATATAGAGCATAAATTAATTTGGAAATGCGAATGAGGGAAAGGTTGTCTAATAGATGACCACTTTTTTAGTAATTATTTTTCCACCATATTGTAATGACAATAAGAAAATACCTTTTGATAAATTTTCGGTACTAATTATTATTTGCTTTTCGCTATTAAAGTGCTGCCCGAATATCTGTTGCCCCATAATATTATACAATCCTATTTCTATGCCCGTTTGTTTTTTGAAATTAGTATAAGAAACAGTGAGATTTTTTTGCATTGAATTGTAATAAATGTTAAAGTCGTCATTAGATAATTGGTATTCGGGATTATCAGTAGAAACTTGAGGAATGCCAACCCATACCCATGTATTATCCACCGTAATTATCCTGTAACTGCCATTAAAACAAGCACCTGTTTGAATATACCGTGTACCTCCAGTCCAATTTTCATCAACAACATCTCCCGCTCTGTTGGCAACAACGTTTTGGTGCACATGACCTGCAAGCACTATGTCCACATTATTTGAATCGCAGATATTTAAAAATACTGTCCTGTTATATTTTATTGACCCATCAGCTGTATCTAACACCCCTCCTGTGAATGGCGTGCCATCCGAATTTGTTCCGATTGCATCAACAGGAGGATGATGCATAACAATAATCTTTTTTTTATCAATATTATTACTTAGTATGCTCCTAATCCAGCTACATTGACTGTCAGTAAATCCAGACCCTTCGGGACGCAAAACGTTAGAATCTTCCCATATAGGACGGTTATCATCGTAACCTGATCGCAAAAACAGTATAACAGCATTGTTATATATAACATAGTAATCGATATCAGGAGAAATTTCATGGGAATAATTAGTAAGAACGGTACTAGAAAGAGGTGGGACATTTCCTGTACGATAATCATGGTTCCCTGGGACAAAATAAATGGGTATTGTCAATGCTGAATCAATAAAATATGCGCCTGGAGCTGGATATGTCAGCGAGTCAGGAAATAGGTGTTTAGTAAGCGCAAGATACATGCTGGTTGGCCAGCCGTTACCTGCATTTGAAATATCACCGCTTGCAATAACAAAAGCCGGTTTCGGACTTAAATTATTAATCGTCGTTAACATTTGCTCAAATTTTACACCATCAACATCATAATTACCAACTGATATACCATCTGCAACATGTATATCGGTAATATGCACAAAAGTAAATTGAGCAAAACACTGGTTAATTATTAATATTGAAAAAAAGAAGAAATTGAAAATTATT
>CAINEZ010000515.1 GCA_903847905.1 uncultured Bacteroidota bacterium | reverse complement strand
TATCATGTAAATTTATTCTTTCCGGCAATATTCTTACGTTCAGCTTTCCTTATGGATATGACAAATCAAAAGATATTACAATAGATCCCATTTTAATTTTTTCAACTTATTCAGGTTCTACATCTGATAATTGGGGATTCACTGCCACATTCGATCCGCATGGAAGGGTTTATTCAGGGGGAATTGCATTCGGTACAGGCTATCCGGTAACAACAGGACCGGTATACGCTGGAGGAGAAAGCGGCGCATATCTTAATGGTTGCGATATTGCTATAATAAAATACGATTCATCTGGAACTCAACGTTTATGGGCTACCTATTTGGGCGGTAAAAGAAACGACCTTCCGCACAGTATGATTGTTAATAACCTTGAAGAACTTTTAATATATGGCACTACAGGTTCTTCTGATTTCCCTGTTACTTCCGGCGCTTATGACCAAACTTTTAATGGAGGAGATTCTTTAAATTACGATTTTAATTCAATAAAATTCAGCCATGGTATTGATATTTTTGTATCTAAACTTAGCGAAGACGGAACGCAATTACTTGCATCAACATACGTGGGAGGAACAAAAAACGACGGGATGAATTTTCCTTCTTTATTATCTAAAAACTATGCTGATGGCGCCCGCGGTGAAATTATGACAGATGCTAATAATAATGCCTACATAGTATCAACAACCAACTCAACTGATTTTCCTGTTACAGCCGGCGCTTTTCAAACAACTTCCGGAGGTGGAGGACAAGACGGCTGTGTATTTAAAATGGATGCAAACCTCTCAAATTTAATCTGGAGTTCATATCTTGGCGGCAACGGCGCTGATGCAGTTTATGGAATTGTACTTGATAGTAATGAAAATGTTTATGTAACAGGAGGAACAACATCTGCTAATTTCCCTGTTACACCTGGCGCATTGTATACAAGTTATATGGGTGGCTTATCTGACGGCTTTATTACAAAAATCAGTCAGAATGGAAGCACCATCCTTAAATCTACTTATTATGGTTCTGTTGCTTATGACCAGTCGTACCTTATTGAAAGGGACAGGTCCGGAAATATTTATGTATTTGGACAAACCGCAGCTACCGGCAATACATTTATTTATAATGCAGCATGGTCAATTCCGAATGGGGGACAGTTTATCAGTAAACTAAATCCTGACCTTAATTCCTTAATATGGTCAACAGCTTTTGGAACCGGAAATATAGGACCTGATATTTCCCCGACGGCTTTCATGGTTGATTTATGTAATAAAATTTATTTATCAGGATGGGGCGGTCCTGCAATAAATGGTTTTGGCGGTACTTCAGGACTTCCAATAACAACAGATGCTTTTCAAAATACTACAGACAATAATGACTACTATTTCCTTGTAATCAGTGATGATGCATCTTCTATAATTTACGGAAGTTTTTTCGGCAGTCCTCATGCTTATGAACATGTTGACGGGGGCACAAGCCGTTTTGACCGGAAAGGAAGAATTTACCAGAGTGTTTGCGCCGGCTGCGGCGGATTTGATGACTTTCCCACTTACCCGAATCCCGGCGTATGGTCTAATACAAATAACAGCTCAAATTGTAATAATGCAGTAATAAAATTTGATTTCAGCATACCTGTTGTAATTGCAGGCTTTGATGTGCCTCCTGTTGGTTGCGTTCCATACAATGCATATTTCAATAATACTTCCTATTCTTCAAATGCCCCGGGTGTTAATTATTTTTGGACATTCGGCGACGGAGGTTCTACCACTCAAATTAGTCCTCATCATAATTATACTCAATCCGGAGTTTACAATGTTACACTGATAGTGTCTGATACCGGAAGTTGCAATATAAGTGATACAATCTCGCACCAGGTTGTTGTTATTGATAACTCTATAGATACTTTGCCTTCAAAATCGATATGTATTGGCGATTTTACACAGATCGGGTTGCTGCCACTGCCTGATACCGGGTTAACTTATCATTGGGTACCACCTCTTTATTTAAGCAATGATTCTATTTCAAATCCTATTGCAAACCCTGTTTCAACTACTGATTATATTCTTCTTATATCAAACGGCGTTTGTATTGATACCATTTATCAACGTGTGGAAGTGCTAATTCTTTCTGCAAATGCCGGACATGACACTACTATATGTGCAGGGAACCTTTTGCTAACAGCCAGTTCATCGGGAGGAGCTACAACATTTATCTGGTCAACTTCACCAAACCTGACAGATACACTTAACAATCCCATAACTGATAACACTGTAATTGTTAGCCCTACAACATCAACAACATATTATGTTCTGGTATCTAATCAATATTGCTCACGAATGGACAGTGTGAATGTGAATATTTCCAAAGTCAATATCATAGCAAGCGTTAATCAGGGAATTTGTCTGGGTGATTCAACCACAATCAGTGTTCAAAATCTTGTACCTGAAAATCCATTGACCTACCAATGGTCACCAACAGGATCTATTATTAGTGGTGCAACTTCTTCAACAGCTGTTGTGCATCCTTTAGCCTCTACATCGTATATTGTAGTTGCAACGGATTCACTGGGCTGCCAGGATAAAGACACTGTTGTTGTTACTGTTTCAGCTCTAACCGCAAATTTTGTTTCTGACAGCGTTTTATGCAACGGAAATTGTAATGGAACGGCATCTGTTACTCCTTCAGGCGGGATCTATCCCTTTTATTATCAATGGAGCAACGGATCGACCTCTTCTTCTATTTCAGGTGTCTGCGCAAATACTTATACTGTAACGATAACAGATCATTCCGGTTGCAAAATAATTGCGCCTGTAACAATATATGAACCTCAACCTCTTATTGCAATTGTTTCTGATTCGAATATGGCAAGTTGCGATTCAGTTTGCAGCGGATACGCTACCATTCTGGCTTCTGGCGGAACACCGTCATATCATTATTATTGGATAACCGGACAAACAACGCCGACTGCCGTAAATCTTTGCGCAGGGAATTATTCAGTTACGATTACTGATCACAATAATTGCGTAACTTCTCTACCTGTCAACATCATTGACACATCCAATTTTTTAGCAGTTATTGACACCATTATTCCTCCTTTATGTTTCGGCTATTGCAACGCTCAGGCTTTTGTAATTACTACCGGTGGACTTCTGCCATATACATATATATGGGATAATGGGGAACAAGGTCCTAATACTGACAGCCTGTGTGCAGGAATGCACAATGTTAAGGTTCATGAAAGCGGTGGTTGCATACGTAATCTGTATTATAACATTAATCAGCCGGTGCCTGTAACACTTGAATCAACGCTTGTTTCAAATCCAAATTGTACGGGCATGTGCGATGGACAGATCACAGTAAGTGCATCAGGGGGAACACCATCATATACTTATGTTTGGAGTAATGCCATGTCGGGAAATACTGTTATGAATCTTTGCAGCGGGACTTATTATGTTACTGCTTACGATTCGCATAACTGCCCGAAAGCAGATACTGTTACACTTGTTGAACCCTCTCCCCTCGTGGTAAGCGCAACCGCTTCTAATGTTCCTTGCTCAATGGTATGTAACGGGGTTGCTATAGCTTCAGCTTCAGGAAGTACTCCGCCTTATTCTTATTTATGGAGTAACGGATATAATGGAAACCCCGCAACAGGCTTATGCCCGGGCACGTATTATGTTACAATAACCGATTCTCATAATTGTAAAGCTATTGATACAATCATGGTTCACGATTCCACTACATTTCCGCCTAACATCCATACTTATGCTGACGACACAGTAATTTATAATACTCAAAACACAGGATTGCATACAACAGTGATTTCCGGTTATACATATTCCTGGTCACCTACTACAGGTATGAACAATCCTTCATCTCCGAATCCTATAGTATCTCCAAATTCAACAACTACTTACTATGTAACAATTGAAGATCAGTATGGATGCCCTTATCTTGATTCGGTTAAAATTACTGTAATTGATGTGTTTTGCGATGAATCGCAGATATTTGTCCCTAATGCATTCACTCCGAACGGTGATAACAATAATGATATTTTATTTGTACGAAGCAATGTTTTAAAGAGTATCTATTTTGTAATTTATGACCGTTGGGGTGAAAAAGTTTTTGAAACAAAAGACTTAAAGAACGGATGGGACGGTACTTTCAGAGGGAGGCAGTGCGCCCCTGGTGTTTTTGATTATTACATGAAAGCTACTTGCATTGATGATAAAGAATTTATTAAAAAAGGGAATATTACATTGATAAGATAAAGTTATTTTAGATTTTTGATTTTTTGATTTTAGAATTAAGATTGAATATCAGCTTTTAAATTATCAATTAAAACCTATAACACAGCACACATAAAAACTCTATTAGTTTAAAAAAAATAATGAGAAGATATATTATTTTATTCTATTTTATTTTATTTATTAGTTGTTTTTCCGAAGCGCAGGATATTCATTTCACACAATATTATACAAGTCCGGCTAATTTAAACCCTGCTCTCACAGGCTTTTTCAACGGGACACAACGCTTTACTTTACAGGAAAAAACACAATGGCATTCTGTTACAACTCCTTTTAAAACACTCTCTGCATCCTGCGATATGCCCGTGCTTAAGCGATATCTTAAACAAGATCTTTTTGGCGGGGGTATTGTTATTAACCGTGATCAGGCAGGTGATTCAAAGTTCGGTACAACCCAGGTAAATATTTCTTTTTCATATATCCGTTCCGTGAGCAAGATCAATAACCAGTTCATTTCTTTTGGCATTCAGGCAGGAGCTGCACAACGCACCATTGACTACACACAAC
Source organism: uncultured Bacteroidota bacterium (assembly GCA_903847905.1). Taxonomy (GTDB): domain Bacteria; phylum Bacteroidota; class Bacteroidia; order Bacteroidales; family CG2-30-32-10; genus CAINEZ01. Next base: position 4,092 of record CAINEZ010000515.1, on the reverse strand, counting down.
TTGTTTTCGACAACCAGTACGATGGAACTGGCTTTAACCCTGCAATTCCAAACAATGAACAATTCTCGAAAGAAAATTTTATATTCGGTGATATTTCTGCCGGAGTTTATTATAATTATATTAAGAGCCGTAATTTGCGGTATAGCGGAGGTTTCGCTTTATATCATATCAACAAACCAAAACAATCATTATTTGATAATAAAAATGTACTGCTTGATAGAAAACTTGTTCTTCATGCAAACTCACAATTTGATATTATAGATAAAATACAAATATTACCCGGTATTCTTTTTATGCACCAGGGAACTTATAATGAGATTGACATCGGCGCTCTTGGTAAATTTATTAAGTTTCCTGATGAAGTAAATTATCTCGCATTGTCTTTTGGAATTTATTACAGGGGGAAAGATGCGTTTAATATTATTGCCGGATTAGATTATAAAGATATTTCAATGGGTATCAGTTACGATGTAAATACATCAAACCTTGTTCCCGCAAGCCATTCAAGAGGAGGGCTTGAATTATCGCTGATCTATATCATTAATAAAAATACAAAAACTTATGTTAAAAAAGTTCCGTGTCCGATATTTTAATAAGGGATAAGTAACAAGTAACAAGTAACAAGTAACAAGTAACAAGTAACAAGTAACAAGTAACAAGTAACAAGTAACAAGTAACAAGTAACAAGAAGAAAGTATTGAGAAGTTTTGGGAATGAGAAAATTTTTAGTTTTAGCAATTTTATTTAACAGCCTTTTATCGTTAGCCCAGACAAAGGATGAGAACCTGAAGTTTGGAAATGATGCTTTTTCCGATGGGGATTATTACAGCGCCTCAGTTTATTATTTTAATGTACTTAAGCAGGATACATCCGACATTTCAGTTGCATACAAATTTGCTGAATCCTGCCGCCTGTTCAATGATTACAAAAATGCAGAAAAATGGTATTCGCTCATTTACAATTCATCAAAGAGTAAAGAATATCCGCTTGCCATATTTTATATTGCGCTAATGAATAAAAGCAATGGCAAGTATTCAGAAGCGCGAAAAAATTTCAAAATTTATTATGATATAAATAAAACAGAAGATACTTACTTCACTAAGAAAGCCCTGCATGAATTGGAATCGTGCGATTACGCGATAAAATTATTAAGAGATACTTTGAATGTGAGGATAGATCACCTGAGTGAAAATGTAAATACTCCATACTCGGAATTTGGCGCCCGGCAATTAGGCGATACCGCACTTGTATATTCTGCTTTAAGACCTAATTCTACTGATGAATTCGAGTTTCTGCTCCCGAATTTTTATCTCGCTAAAATTTACAACTCTAAAAATACGATTGCAGGATGGTCGGTTGGAAAAGAGTTAACAAATAAGGTAAACAACAAAGAATCTAATAATGCAAATTCTTTTTACGTTCCTGATCACAAACACATTTATTTTTCACGTTGCAGCCCTGATAAGATTGTAGATATGAAATGTACCATTTACGTTACTGAATTTAAAAACGGAAAATGGCAGGAACCAACAATCCTGAATAATAAAATAAATCTTGCAGGCTATACTTCAACACAACCTTCTGTTGAAACACTTGATGATAATGGTGGCGAAGTTCTGTATTTTGTTTCCGACAGACCTGGCGGTATCGGGAAATATGATATATGGTATTCATTGATAAAGAACGGAAAATATTACGACCCCGTAAATCTTGGCAGCATAGTAAATACTCCGGGTGATGAAATCTCACCTTTTTATTATGATGATTCAAAAACACTTTATTTCAGCAGCGACTGGCACGATGGGCTTGGCGGTTTTGATATTTTTAAATCAAAAGGAGGATTTAATGAATGGACAACTCCGGAAAATATTGGATTTCCAATAAACACAAGTTTTAATGATATGTATTTTACTATTAACGAAACAGACACCGACGGATATTTTACCTCAAACAGACCCGGTTCTTTTTATATTAAAGGTGAAACCTGCTGCAATGATATTTGGTCGTATGAATGGCTGAAACCAAAGAAGATCAAAAAAGATACTGCAATTGCTGCTGTTCACGTAACCGTTGATACTGTCAGTTATGAACAAAACATAATAGATCTGCTGCCGCTTACTTTGTATTTCCATAACGACATTCCTGACCCCGCTTCAAAAGATTCTATTACAAAGTTGAATTACAAAACTACGCTTGCCGATTATATTGAAATGAAAGAGCAGTACGAAAAGGAATATTCTTCCGGATTAAAAGGGAATGATAAAATAAAAGCTGTTAAGAACATTGATGAATTTTTTGATAATTATATAGCTACAGGTTTCAATAAGCTGGAACAACTTTCTCAATGGCTGCTGAAAGAATTACAGAAAGGGAAAAATATTAAAATTACTGTAAAGGGATATTGCAGCCCTTTGCAGACTACGGAATACAATATACTGCTTGCTAAACGCAGAATATCCAGTCTTAAAAATTATTTCAATGAGTATGAACATGGCGTTTTTATTCCTTACATTGAAGGATCTTCGCCTGACAAAGGAAAACTTGAGATATTTGAAGATGCAATAGGCAAATCGCAGGCAAATCCTTTAGTCAGTGATAATCCCCACGATCAGCGAAATTCAATTTATAGCCGTGGAGCCGCATTGGAAAGAAAGATACAGATCATCATGTACCAATCGAAGGACTCATTGAAAATTGCTAAAAAAAATCCGCAGGTAACTTTCACCGAAGAACTACATAACTTCGGCAAAGTGACAGAAGGTGATAAAAAAGTTTATTCTTTTACTTTTCAGAATACCGGCGATGCCAATCTTATAATTGCCGGAGTTGAAACAAGCTGCGGATGTATTGTATCCGATTTTCCAAAAGACCCGATACTTCCGGGCGTTAAAAGCCAAATAAATATTCTTTTCGATAGCAAAGATGAACTTGGGAAAAAGACTGAGACAATTACTGTTTATTCAAACACACTAAAACCAAAAAAAGAACTTACCATTATTTCGGAAGTGATACCCGCGCCTCCTGCGCCTGAAATAAAGAAAATCATTCCACAACAGAAAACCACTCCGCAACAAAAAACTATTCCGCAAAAGCAATTGCCTAAGAAGAAATGAGAAAAAGTATTTTAATAATTATACCTGTTATAATCCTTATTTCCTGCGGAGGAAATAAAAACAAACCTGCACAGAATATAAAAGATACTTTGAAACAAATAAAAATTGTTGCAAAAGAACCTTTGTCTGATATCGAAAAACAGTGCATCCGTTTCGGGCTTGTTGACGTTCATAAGCTCGACACTAATATTGCAGTTGATCTGAAATATTCCACTAAAGATAATTTAATGGGATATGATGTTTATGGCGATTTCAGCAAAGCCTATCTCCAGGAAGATGTAGCAAAAAAACTAGTCTGCGCCCAGAAATATCTTGCTGAACTTAAACCCGGATACAGGCTTATAGTCTATGATGCAGCGCGACCTCTTTCAGTGCAACAGGAAATGTGGGATTCAGTAAAACTTCCTGAATACGAAAAGTTAAAATATATTGCAAATCCAAAGATCGGTTCACTTCATAATTACGGTTGCGCTGTTGACATCAGCATTATTGACAACAATAGCAAGGCTCTTGATATGGGAAGCCCGTTTGATTTTTTAGGTAAAGTATCATTTCCGCAAAAGGAGGATGAGTTGCTGAAGCTCGGAAAGCTTTCGCAGGAGCAAGTTTACAACCATCGTTTATTAAGAAAAGTGATGAAGATAGCAGGATTTAGTTCCACTCTTACTGAATGGTGGCATTTTAATTCATGCTCTTTGCAAACAGCTAAGAGTAAATATAAAATTATTATGTAAACGAAATTTGTACTAAAAGAGGTATAAAGGAAATAAGGTATAAGGAAAGTGCGTATACCTTTATTCTCCTATACCTTCAAAACTGAATGGTGGCATTTTAATTCATGCTCTTTGCAAACAGCTAAAAGTAAATATAAGATTATTGAATAAAAAGAATAAAGGTATAATATAAAAAATCCTTATCCCCTATTACCTTTTATACCATTCTATGATTCTTTAAACCAGATAGGATGGCTTTCGTTATA
>CAINEZ010000514.1 GCA_903847905.1 uncultured Bacteroidota bacterium | reverse complement strand
GTGGGCATATAAAGAAAGATGATACTTCATATTCTCATAAAGAATTTTATAAGAATGGGAAAATTAAAGAAGAATGTGAATATTTAAATAAAAAAAAGCATGGAGTTGATAAAAAGTATTTTGCAAATGGGAAAATACAAGAGTATGCATTATATTCAAGTGATTCTTTACTATATTCAGAGGAGTATCTTAATGGAGTAGTAAATAATATCTATAGGAAAATTAATATAGATTTTAATAAAAATGTATTTCATATTGGAGATACATTATATTCTTTAATTACTGTTTTAGGTCCAGAAGCAAAAATGATGATTTGTGCAAAGATTGAAAGCCAACCTATAGACAGTATTTCCTCAAAAATAGAAAGTATTCCTCAAGATAAAAATAAAGGATATTTCGGGTCGATAATTAAACAAAAAGGGAAACTTTTTATAAATGTTCAAATATTTGTAACGGATAAACAGCCATATGCACTTTTACATTATAAACAAATAAATGTACTGAATTAGTTTCCCCCTTGCATATTCTTCGATAATTCTAAAATAAGCACAAGCTCTGAGCAATCGGGGCTTTTGTATTTTAGGAGTGTTGTGAAAATGGATTATTTATGGAGTTCCCAAAGTTTAATAAATTTTTCAAGATCAAGTTCGATATCTTCGCGAATAATTTTACGAAGCAAACCTTTAGGCACATCATCATTTCTATGAACAGGCACAGTAGTAACCCTGCCATCAGGATGTTTAAGCCTGTGATGCGAGCCGCTTACACGAGTAACCACAAAACCCAAGCTTTCTAAGAATTTAATAAACTCTTTACCGGAAATAACAGGCAGTTTGTTTGACATAGCGCAAGAAGTTAGATAGAAGCTGCTTTAAGCGATATCTGTAGTTCCCTGAATCCGATAAAGCGGTTCATGATGTGTGATTGTTTTTCCTTTTCTTCATCAAGGCACATTCCGATAACCTCTTTGATATTTTTAATAGCTTCATCAACGGTTTTTCCGTAAGAGTGGCAGCCTTTAAACACAGGACAACTCACAATGTAAATATTATCTTCATCCTGTTCAATAAGAATAGGCAAATGAAGTATATTAGTTTTAAGTTTTCTCATCATTTAAATATTATCTGGCTAATTGCTGTTGTATGTTTGTTCTAAACAGGTAAGCATCAATCAGGTCTTTAACGACAGATTGTTTTTCTTTTGGGAGTTTTTCAATAGCTCTAAACTGGTTTAGTAACTCAGCGTCTTTTAAAGAAGCTTTTGCTTTTTCTTCGGTAGCTCCATTTACCACTCCTCCGGAAAGTTCACCTTCGCGTATGCTCCGTCTCTTTCACTTTGATTCGAGATGCTTCCAGGGATCTTCTATCTGGACGAGGAATTTGGCGATGACCTGCGCTTCGTCGTCGATCGACCGGGCCATCACGCCGTTCTGCGCGACGCGCTTGCGCACCCACGCCTGATTGCGCGCGGCGCGGCGCTTGCGGCGCTTCTCTTCGACGCGCGGCTG
>CAINEZ010000513.1 GCA_903847905.1 uncultured Bacteroidota bacterium | reverse complement strand
TTTTTACGGGATTAGGATAAATAATCATGTTATCGGTTGATATAGTATTATTTTCAATACCATCCACTATAGGTTGAATAAATTTAGCTACATAAATATCATTTCCATTACTTGGTGGGATTTGTAAGTTAGTAGTTTGAAAAAATACGCTGCCATTAATATAACCTGTAATAAAAACATCATTGGATGGACTAACACAAATCCCGGAGCCGTAATCGTTATCGCCTGATCCTCCAGCTGTCTGCGCCCATTGTGCTTCACCGGCAGCATTATATTTTACAAGAAAAATATCTGTGCTTGCAGGATTAGAGGGAGGGAAATAATTCGTTATAGAAATAGTATCAAAATGAGCCAAGCCGTAATAGTTACCGGTTATATAAACATTTCCGGTAGTATCAGAAGCAATTGCCCATCCCAAATCCTGATAAATTCCACCAGCTCTTTTAATCCATTGAACATCACCGTTTGTATTGTATTTGGCAACAAAAACATCTCTGTCGCCGGCACTTGTAACAGCAGGCAATGTGCCGAATTGGGCGGTGCCATCAAAATCACCTACAATATATACGTCACTTGAATTATCAGAGCATATTTCCTTGACATTATCGTATCCGGTACCTCCAGCCCGCTTAGCCCATAAAACTGTACCCAAACTGTCATATTTGGCAGTAAAAATATCGGCAGTACCGCCTGCGCTTGTTAGAGAAATAGTAGAACTAAAAATAGCAGTACCTGTAAAGTCTCCTGTAATAAAGACATTTCCTGATGGGTCGGTGCAAACGGAATTAGCCCCGTAGAATCCATTTTTGGCTGTTCTTACCCACTTAAATGCTCCTGTATTGTCGTATTTTGCCAAAAAGGCATCCTTGTTACCCGCAGTACTTATAACAGTTGTGTCGCCGAAATTTGCCGTACTTTCAAAATAGCCGGTAATATAAACGTTTCCAAAGTTATCGAGCGACAAACCAAATGCCGCGTCCATTCCGCTTCCCCCTGCTGTTCTTACCCACTGAAGCTGGAATGAATTATTATATTTTGCTATAAAAATATCGTTGCTGCCCGCACCTGTAATGTTAGTAGTGCTGTTAAAATATGCGCTTCCGGCAAAGTATCCCGCTAAGTATATATTGCCTGCATTGTCCAAATGGATTGCTTTAGAATAATCGTATCCTGTTCCACCAATCTGCTTAGCCCACTGTAATGTTCCACTGCTATTATATTTAGCAATGGAAATATCATTTAAACCATAGCTGGTAAGCGTATCGCCTAATGAGCCAAAACCGGCTTTCCCGCTAAAATGCGCTGTTGAATATACATTTCCGCTATTGTCAGTGCAAACACCGTCTCCATAATCGCCGCCAGTTCCACCGGATTTTCTTACCCACTGCCAGCTTTGACTCTGAACTGTAAAAGAGAAGGACACAACCATGCAAATCAGAAGCACGAGGATTTTTTTGAATGATTTTTCTTTTTTCATAATGTAAATTTTTTATAGTTTTATTTTTTAAAGAGAGAAACGAAATTATTCAATAAAATTAAACCATCCAACCCTGACCTGCCTATTGGCAATCAGTGATGAAGATAAATAGAAATTATTTTAATAAATATTTATCAAGTTTTATCCCGTACCGCAACTGCTGTATTTGGGATTGTTTATTATAAATTTGTTTACTACTGTACACTTTTATTAAAATCCAGTAAACACGGGCATTTTGGAACGTGTTTAATTTGATAAATCAAGTACCTTATAAACTTGCTTAATCCATTTAGTACTCCATCTAA
>CAINEZ010000512.1 GCA_903847905.1 uncultured Bacteroidota bacterium | reverse complement strand
AATTAATCCATGATGTTCCGTAGTAACTGAAACGATTTAACGAACTGTTGTAAATTATCAAGCCTGTTGCGGGAGAAGAAATGGAACCGCTTGTAGTTCTGGGGACAAGGATCCCGCGGGTATCTGAACTTACATCAAGAACAGCTGAATTGTTAGGGGCTGCCCCTATTTGGTTAATAGCAATTCCTCCACCAGGGCTATTGGTTCCTGTGGTAGCTGAAACAACCGTACTTTCTATTTCGTACCATCCGGATGCTTTATAGTAATTAAATTTTGACGTTGTAGTATTGAAAATAAGTAATCCTGGTGCAGGGGAGGGTATCGCATCTCTCTGAACTGATGTCATACCTGAAATTAAAAATCCTTTGGTGGTTGATCTTAACTCTAACATGGCAGAAGCGTCTGGCGCAAAGCCAGCAACCCCAATGCCTACGCCTTGAGAGTGGGAGTGAAAAGTTAATATTGAAAAGTTGAAAGTTAAAAAGATGCATAAAGCAAATTTCGAAAGGTTCAGAGTAAAAGAGGATTTAATTTTATTGCAAATTGCAAAATTGAAAACGATTTTTTTCATGTGGTTCGTATTAAATTATTTTAAATATTTAAACTAAATTAACACTGAATTCAGGTTATCCTATTCCGTTCTGAAATTTCGGGATTTGGGATTCGGAAAAATTTTAACGAGCACCTTTAAAAAACAGGTTTTAGTTCAAATATTTAATGCAACAAAGATATAACATTGTTTTTTAAAAACAAACATTTGCCCCCCTATTTTTAGCCTTCTATCGAAACTTAGAACATTGAAAAAATTACATATTTTTTATATATGCAATGATTTTTTCTCCTAAAACTTTTGCAAGTTTAATTTTGGATTCTTCAGTCCAACCTGCGATATGCGGAGTAAGAATAACTTTATCAGAGCTGATAATATAATTCCATGCTTCAGAAAACTCTTTATTTGTAAGCTTTTCAAAAGATGTTTCCTCATATTCGATAACATCTAATGCAGCGCCTTTTATTTTACCTGACTTCATTGCATTTACCAGATCATCAGTATTCACTACAGCTCCGCGTGAAGTATTGATAAGCCAAAAGTTTTTTTTGAAATTTTGAATAAAAACTTTATTTAGCATATACTTCGTTTCAATTGTCAGCGGTATATGAAAGCTAATAATATCAGCTTTCTCAAAGATTTTTTCCAGTGAAACTTCTTTTACAAATTCGTCAGAATAATCCGATTTGTATTTATCGTAAGCGATTACATTCGCTTCAAATCCCTTTAGTTTGCGTGCAAATGAACTGCCCATATTTCCATAACCGATAATCCCAATTGTTTTATTCTTTATTTCAACACCGCGATTTTCCTCACGATTCCACATACCAGTTCGCACTTGTTTATCGGCGCAGATAAAATTATTCATCAGCGAAATAAGCATTCCCAGCGTATGTTCACCAACTGCATCACTGTTTCCTTCAGGTGAATTAAAGCAATGTATCCCTTTACTCTCAGCATATTCAACATCAATACTCTCCATACCTGAACCGATACGACCGATAAATTTTAATTTTTTTGCCTTGTCAATTATTGTTTTATCCATATTAATCCTGCTGCGAATAATAATACCGGTATATTCTCCGGCGATCGTAAAAATTTCTTCCCTGCTTTTTTGAATTTGCAGATCGCACAAAAATCCTTCCTTTTCAAGCATTTCTTTAAGACAGGGATGGGCAGAATCAATAAATAATATTTTCTTATTTTGCTTCAAAAGACTTTACTTTATTTATGCACGAAATTAAAAAATATAATCATCTCCTGATAAAAATTATTTTTTAAAAAGGCATAAGTTATAAGTTATAAGGCATAAGATAAGGCAAAAGGCAAAAGGCATAAGGGAAATAAATCTGCAAAACTCTTATCACGACCCGCAGGCTAAACTTATGCCTTATGCCTTGCCATACTTGTAAACTTCTTTTAAATAATTTCCATTAAATTTGCAAATAATTTTTCTTATGCCAAATTTTTTCAAGGATATATTACGAAAAGATCACAAACGAGTTTTTGGTGCAAGAGAAATATTAAAATATATTGGTCCTGGTTTGCTTGTTACCGTTGGTTTTATTGACCCCGGCAACTGGGCATCAAATATTGCTGCCGGTTCGGGATTTGGTTATTCATTATTGTGGGTTATCACCTTATCCACAATAATGTTGATTATTTTGCAGCACAATGTCGCTCATCTTGGAATTGCTTCAGGATTGTGTTTGTCGGAGGCAGCTACAATCCACATGAAAAAGTGGGTTTCAAAACCAATATTATCTTCTGCTGTATTGGCTGCTATTTCAACTGCTCTTGCTGAAATACTCGGCGGAGCAATTGCGCTTCAAATGTTGTTTCATATTCCTATAATCATTGGGTCCGTCCTGGTTTCCTTGTTTGTAGCATATTTACTTTTTTCAAATTCTTATAAAAAGATTGAGAAATTAATTATTGGCTTTGTCTCTCTTATCAGCATTTCATTTATATATGAACTTACACTTGTTGATATACCCTGGAGTGAAGTTACAAAGTGCTGGATACAACCGTCTTTTCCGAAAGGTTCTATGCTTATTATAATGAGTGTGCTTGGAGCCGTTGTTATGCCGCACAATCTTTTTCTTCATTCTGAAATTATTCAGAGCCGTCAGTGGAACTTAGAAGATAAAAACATAATTAAAAAGCAACTTGATTATGAATTTGCCGACACATTGCTTTCGATGTTTATCGGATGGGTAATTAACAGCGCTTCGATAATAATAGCAGCTTCCATATTTTTTAGTCATAATATAAAAGTTACTGAATTGCAACAGTCAGAACAAATGATGCGTCCTATGCTTGGCAATGCTGCTGCCGTTATATTTGCAATAGCTTTATTGTTTGCCGGTATCGCTTCCAGTGTTACTGCAGGTATGGCGGGAGGATCTATATTTGCCGGCCTTTATGGAGAACCTTATAATATAAAAGATAGCCATACAAAATTAGGTGTTGTCATTACATATTTTTTTGCATTTTTGCTCATTATTTTCATTGGGGATCCATATAAAGGACTGATCATTTCCCAGATGGTTTTGAGTTTACAATTACCATTCACTATCTTTATCCAAATTTATCTTACCGCTTCAAAAAAAGTAATGGGAGAATATGTAAATACTTGGAGAACCACCACCACCTTGATACTTATAGCTTCGGTAGTTACTATTATGAATTTCGGACTTCTTTACAGCCTTTTAATTATGTGAGGATATTTGTTGTCAGCAAAATAAATTCCTGAACATTCAACTGTTCAGCCCTTTTGGTAAGCAATGTTTTTACAACATCATCTTCTTTGAATTTGAATGATGACAATGCATTACGAAGCATTTTTCTGCGCTGGTTAAAAGCTGTTTTTACTATAGTAAAAAAAAAGTTTTTCATCACAATTTAATTTTTTCACATCATTCCGAATCAAACGAATCACGGCTGATTTAACTTTTGGCGGAGGAACAAACACGCTTTCATTTACTGTAAAAAGATATTCGATTTTGTAAAATGCCTGAAGTAAAACGCTGAGAATTCCATATTCTTTGTTGCCGGGCTTTGATGCTATTCTTACAGCAACCTCTTTCTGAAACATCCCAACTACCTCATTTACCTGATGCCTGAAATCAAGTACCCTAAAAAGTATTTGCGTTGAAATATTATAAGGGAAATTTCCGATAACGCTGTAGTTACCGTCAAATAAGTCTTTTAAATCGTATCTTAAAAAATCAGCGGAAATTATTTTTTCTTTTAATGCAGGAAATTGTTGTATCAAATATTCAACGGATTCTTTATCGATCTCAATAACTTTTAAATTTATATTTTGAATTTGAAGAAGATGTTTTGTGAGAATGCCTGTACCGGGTCCTATTTCGAGAACATTTTTATTTTCATGTAATGAGGCAATAATTTTTTGAGCAATATTATCATCCTTTAAAAAATGCTGACCAAGATGTTTTTTTGCGCGAACAGAATACATATTAAATTACAATTAAAAATATGTGTATTCATACATATAAGAATTTTTTAATTTTCCTTTCTCAAAATATTTCATGCTGGCTAAAAAGTTCGATGCGTTATATTGATTTTCCGTAGAGGAAATTAATTTCCTTTTCCTATAAGATTTTGAACCGGTAACATTGTTATTTTCATCATAATTATTAATGTTTCTATATGTCTCTTTTCCTTTATGGTTGTAATAAGCAAATTCCTCAATATCACCTGTTTCTTTTCTGTATTTGTATTTATAGCTAAGTAAGTCGTTATCATGATAAGTGGCTATCTGAATTAATTTATCGTCTTTGTTATATGTGTAAACTATTTTATACGGTTTCCCCTTTTCGTTAAACTTGCGGGTAATAATTACTTTATTGCCAGAAGTGTCTATTTCTTCTTTTTCGCAAACTAAGGTTGTATCCTTATGTTTACTTATCAATTCCCCTTCGGGCTTGCATTCATAATTCCATGTATATATAATTTTGCCATTAGCATTATAAATCACAGATGATTTTTTTGATTTGTCGGGATAATAAGTATATACCCATTTCCTTTTAAAATCAGGCTTCCCGTTTTTATAATAATAACTTTCCAAAACTCTGGTAGAATCAAATTTTGAAATTGTTTTAGCTTTTTGTTTTCCTTTTTTTATAAGAATTTCCTCTATTCTGTTTCCTCTATCATCATATTTATTAGAAATTATTTTAACTTCCTTTCCTTTACTATCCATGAATATTGTAGAAAGAACCATATAGTTAGCGGCATATTGATATGCTAAATTATTTTTTAGTTTGCCATTATTTTTACTATTCATATATGTTATACAATTTCCTTTTTTGTCATAGCCAACTTTTGCTGACACAAATTCTTTCTTACCATCAATTGTCGTTTTTGAATATCCGCTTATACCAGCTTTGGATATTTTATTTTTTTTCTGTAACGGTTCGAAAGCCATATAAGTATAATAACCCCATTTGGCATTCCTAATAAATGGATATTCGCTTTTCTGGGCATTGGCGTGAAAAGCAAAAAAGATGAATGCTATGAAAATGATTTGTTTTCTCATGGGATTTATTTTTTAGTGTTTGATTTAAAATAAACAGTTATAGTTAATAGGTTTTTAATTCACCACATCTCCTCTCAATGCACGAAACCTTCTCCTTGCTTCAACCACATAAGTACTTCCCGGATATGATGTCATAAGTTTTTCGTACATATCCATTGCCTTTTGCTTGTCTTTGTAAATATCCTCATACATTACAGCAAGCTTGTACATAGCGTCATCGCCAAGAATGTCATAAGGATATTCAGCAATAATTTTTTGATAATATACTACAGCCGAGTCATTCAATCCTTTATTGATATATATTTCAGCCTTTTTATAATATGCTTCATCAAACAAAGAATGGTATTTATATTTTTTGAAAAGAGTATCCAGCGTAAGCAAAGCATCATCGTATTTATTTCTGAATTCAAGAAGATCAGCTCTTGAATATATACGAAGCGCATCATAAGAACTATCCATATCCGAATTATCGCTTATCAATAATGACAAAGCCATTGCATCATTAGCAATCAATTTTGATGTAGCTGCTTTTAATACATCAAGCTGTGCTTTTGCCCATTCAAACTCGCCTATGTAATAAGATAATTTTGCATTTTTAAATTTCGCCTGATGCCCTATTGGCTCATCTTTAAAAGCTTTTTCTACCTGCGAATATAGCAATGTGGCTTCCCATACTTCACCTGTCATAAGTAAAATATCAGCCAGCTCTATCTTGCATTCCGCAAGTGCAATTGGATTTGCCGTTTTGATATCAAGGGCTTCGTAAAGTAATTTAATTGCATCGCCTGATTTTTCAAGATAAAATGCCTGTAAATGCGCAAGATTTTTCATTAAAGGTATTGAAGAAGCTGACTTGCCAATTTCTTCAAGAGCGGATTTGTAATCAGATTCAAGGCTTATAAGGTCTTGCTTTGTATATGTAGAATTACTTGTAATCTTTAAATATTTAACATCCAGGATTTCCATCCTGCTGTTTAAAAAATAATAATTGTCCGAACCTTTATCAATGATATACTGGTAAGCGCTTATAGCTACATCATAATATCCGTTTGAAGTTGCCATGCGTGCAATATCGAAAACTCTTTCACCTTCTTCTTTATTCCGCCGGTCTATAGCCTTTGCCTGTAACAATGCCATTTCAAAATCCTTAATCTGAGTGGAATACCACAGCAACATTTCGGAATAAAAAATTTCGTCAGGATTTTTTTTAATTTTCAGAAGCAAAACATTTTTTAGTGCTGTGCTTTTTTTATTATCCGTTTCTTCTGTAATTATTGTCTGCAATATGCCCTGCACTTCGTTAAGATAAGATTTGCTGTATTCGAGCAAGCTTATATATTCCTCCATCATTTTATCATAATCTTTCTGTTGGTTATATATTTCAGCCAGTTCAAAATTGAAGGGATAGGAACCGTTCAAGGTTTTTCTTGCCTTCAGATATGTTTGAATAGCATAATCTGTCTGGTTCCTTAGAAGAAACGCATTAGCAAGATCAATAATATATTGTTTATCTTTCTGTGCATTTTTAATAAGAGATTCAAATTGTTCTTTTGACTTCTTATCATCCGATTCCGAAATATATAGATATCCGAGGTCCACTCCATACTGCGGAATATATGGATGCAGCTTAATTTGTTTTTTAATTATTTTTTCTGCTTTTTTAAATTCTTTAAGCTGGACAAGGCATTCAAGGTAGGGAGTGTAATAAATAAATTCCTGTTTTATGTTAAAAAGTTTTTCATAAAGAACATTGGCTTTGTCGTATTCTTTGTTCTGGTAATATTGAGCTGCTAATTGTTCGTCGGTATCTGTTTGCGAAAAAGAAATAAAATTGATAAAAAATATCAAAATGAAAGAACACAAACCATATTTAAAAAAACTTACGTTCTGCACTATATTTTATTTATTGATGTTATGCGAAAAAATAATTACTAAATTCGTAAGTCAGTTGTCAGGCTGAGTTTATCGAAGCCTACTTGAAATAAATACTCCAATTGACGCTAACACATTAATCGTCTTCTTCAATAGCATTATTCTTGTTAATTTTGGATTTTGCATTTTTCTTCAACTTTTCAACAACCTTTATCACTTGTGGATTTAATGAATCAAAAAGTTTCAGTTTCTCTTTCACTCCATTCACGTTTATTTCCACTAATTGTTTCAGATTATTAACGGACTCGGTTTCCTTTTTAGTATATTCCGATATTTTATCTTCCTCCAGATCTCCATTTTTGATGTCTGTTTTCAGGTTGTCTAATTGTT
>CAINEZ010000511.1 GCA_903847905.1 uncultured Bacteroidota bacterium | reverse complement strand
GCTGCCAATATTATAAAATGTTCCATTGCTTGTTTCGCGTAAGCCGCCAGGTAGTGCTGTAAAACCACTTTCGTTGGTAGCGCCGGTGTTTGGGCTATTCCAGTTGGCTTTACAGTTTTCTTTCATTTTACCACCGCCTGCACTTTGGTCTAAATAAGATGACAGCGTTGTCCATTCTGTATTTGTTGGCACATGCCAGCCTGTTGGGCATACATTGCGTGTATCAACTACAGCGTACCAATTATATAACCTGCTATAAACAGCTACATTATTTGAGTCGTTATTGTAATTACAGTATGCTCCCATACTCCGGCTACGCCATTGTACATTATCAGTTATGTATGGAATAGAATTGCCATTGCGGTAATGGGTTGTGTTAAGGTTTTCTGCCATCCATAGCTGGGATCCTATTTGTACCACAGCGTAATTGTTGTTGTCGGCATCGGTACAGGCAACAAAACTAAAAGTAACAGTTTGTGTTTGGGTAGGTGTAAGCATAAAAACAGTACGATAAACTCCTGATTTTCCTGTCAGCTTCAATATGTCGCCTGCGGTATATTGCATGTTTATTATGGATTTACCGCTTTTTAAATTTATCATTTTTTGTGTACCTGCCTGTCCGGTAGGCAGGTTTGAAGTCGCGCTTTGTTTATCTGGGTTAGGGATTGTTCCAATATTTTTTATTTCAGGTGTCCCGATTATTGCCCTACTGCTTTCTATTTTTGCCGTATATAAAAATTTGTCCGATTCTATTTTCAGGGTATATACACCACTGCTGATTCCACTAAGGCGGTATGTGTGATGCCCTTTTAATAAAAATTCCTGCGCTTGCAAAATTCTTTTTCCGGTTATGTCGTATAATCCGATAATCGTTTTGCCCTCTGTTGTTGCTTCAAAGTCTATTGAACAAGCGCCCGCCATTGGATTCGGATAAGTATGTATAGTATTTTCTGCAACGGTGTTCCCTTCGTTTATTCCTGTCGTTACTGCGAGTTGTAAAGTATCGCTTCCGCTAAGATTAATACTTGTACATTGTGTCAGGTTTTCTACTTTTACAGAATCAAGAGCGGTGCTTGTTTCTACTCCTGCAAAGCTAATTTGATAATTCTGTGCATGAGTTGTTGCTATTGTAAAAATTAGTAAAAATAATAATGTAACTTTTTTCATTTTTTTCATATTAAAGTTAATACTAATTTATTTGTGCCATTATGTTTGTTTTGTTTTTAAACAATAAAAAAATAAATCAAGAACAAATATAAACATAATTGCAGATAAAAATATTAAATTGTTAAATTAGAAATATATTTGACAAAATTCTTAATAAAAGTGGATTGTGTAACAAAAGCTCACATTGTAAAAAAATATTTTTTATTTTTTATCTACCAATTCTTTTACAATAATTGATACTTCTTCTAAAATTTCGGAGTATTTTTCCTGTAACTGTGGCGTGAAGTCACTACTGAATACCATGTCTTCTACTATTTCTATTGCAATTATATAAATATTTTCAGGTGTTTTTATATCAAGTTCTTTTGCAAGTTTCAGGGCAGTAAGAAATGATAAATCATGAATGTTTGAAAGATGTGTGGTTTCTTTAAAATCTGAAGGAACAAACCTGTAAACGGTTCCGGGAATTCCATTAAGGGTTTTTATTGCATCAATAATAATAACTGTATCAAAATTTTTAATATACTCTATTATCTCCATCCCGCCAATGGAAAGAGTATTATAAACAATGTTCGGAAGTGGAAATTTATTTTCTAAAACTTTTGTAATCTTAATTCCTATCCCATCGTCTGTAAGGATATCATTACCCATTCCCAGGATAAGAATTTTGCTTTCGGCTGATTGCATATAATTTATACTTTGAATGTAATTTAAACATTTTTTATTTAAGGGTATAAAGGAATAAGTATATAAAGGGAAGGGTTTGCCCATATACCTTATAACTTTCCCAGATACCTTTATTCCTCTTTGTGGATAGAGCCTACGCCTGATACTTTTTGGTTTACTGAAGGATTACCTTTATATTTTACGGTCGCAACCCCAGAAACATTTACATCAAGCATTTTATTTACATTGATATTTGCCTTTGCCACACCGGAATTAGTAAGTTTGAAATTTTCAGTAATTAATCCATAAGCGTTAATATCCCCGGCTCCGGAAATTTCCGCATTCACATTTTCGGCTCTTCCCGAAAAAGTAAGCGTGCCTGAACCACTGCAATCAAGGACAAGATTTTCAACATTTATATTCATTTCAATATTCCCTGCTCCGTTAACATTAATGTCAAGCTCTTTCGCTTTTAGCGTGTCGTTACAAATTAATTTTACAGATCCTGAAATTTCTATATTTTTAATATCCTTTGTTGTTATATAAAGCTTTAACTTTTTTGAACTGCAGATAGATCTTTCATTTTCGATAACAAGTTTTGTTCCTTCAACTTTCGTAGTAATACTCGATTGCAGGTTTTCGTCAGCCTCAACAAAAACTGATTGTACACTATCCTGATTAAAGTAAACAGTATAAGCTCCCGAAATATCCAGAGAATTAAAAGACGTT
>CAINEZ010000510.1 GCA_903847905.1 uncultured Bacteroidota bacterium | reverse complement strand
TATATTTTAATAGGCAAAAATCAGGATAATTAACATTTATATTTTTTTCGCTTTTACTTTATATTAGTGCAATACGGGATTTTTTAAAAAATCAAAAAAATATTTTTCAACATAATAAAAAAGGGCGTGAACCTCAGCTTTAAATTTCCATCTTTCAAAAGGCATCGACAAACGCCCGTGTAGACTGAAACAAAGCAAAAGGAACACACCCATTCGGGTGCGTTCACTTAAGCAATTTCACTCTATCGTATAAAATTTGCAGATTTTACATTAAGAGAAACGCTTTAGAAACGCAACTTTTTTGTTACATATAATAAAGAACGATTATGCAATTAGAATGACAAATATAGCTACTAATTTGTGAAAAGCAAAAATTCAGCAAATTATTTTGAAAATATTAATTGCAGTATAATTTTACTTTAACGAAAAGATATTATTATGATTTATAGAGCACTGATGACGCGGATTTACGCGCCTGCCTGCCGGCAAGGCAGGGATTTTAACTGATTTATCTGCGCTTCTCAGCGTATATCAGCGTCAATATTTTCACGGATATATCTGTTCCGATAGCTATCGGAATTCGTCCTTTTCGTGTAATTCCTGCCTTGCCGGCAGGCAATAGTGTTCTATTCCATTCCCTGAATAGTTATACGTCATTTTATCTCAGCAATTACAGTTTTACCTGCCTTTACATTTTGTCCAAGCTGGACTTTAATATCGACGTTTAATGGTAAAAGCAGATCAACGCGTGATCCGAATTTAATAAATCCTAATTCATTGCCCTGCCTTACACATTGTCCTTCCGATGCGTTACATACTATTCTTCTGGCTACAGCTCCTGCGATTTGACGAACAAGTATTAAATTTTTTCTATTATTTTCTATTACTACAGTTGTTCGTTCATTTTCCTCAGATGATTTAGGATGCCAGGCTACGAAGTAGGAACCAGGATGATATTTGTAATACTTTATGATACCGGAACAGGGATAACGGTTGCAATGAACATTAAGAGGCGACATAAAGACTGACACCTGTATGCGTTTGTCATTGAAATACTCGCCTTCCATAACTTCTTCTATCACCACAACTTTACCGTCGGCAGAAGATAAAATGTACTCATTACCATGCATTATATCTCTGCTGGGTGAACGAAAAAAATAAATGACTAAAATAAAAAGCAGAAAGAATACGGCATCAAATGAGTATTTTATTATTTTATGTTCTGGCAATAAAATATGTAGTATAACCGCAACAGTAAATAATACCAGGAAAGCTATGATGATAGTTGTATATCCTTCTTTATGAATCTTCATTTTCAGATCAGCTCAATAATTTTTAAGTAAACAAAAACAAATGGCGCCGAAAGTAAAACAGAATCAAACCTGTCCAATATCCCACCATGCCCGGGGAAAAAATTCCCGGAATCTTTGCAATTTAAACTTCGTTTAAGCATTGATTCTGCAAGGTCGCCTAATGTGCCAAACACAACAATAATCGCCGTTAGACCCAACCATTGATACAAAGAAATAAATCCATAGAAACCGGACAAAATATATGTAAGGATAAAAGAAAAAATAATTCCGCCAATGGCTCCTTCCCATGATTTTTTCGGGGAAATCCTTTCTAACAAACGATTCCTGCCAAATTTAATGCCTGCAAGGTAGGCAAAAGTATCGTAGGTCCATAGAATAAAAAAATACAATACAGGGAAAGTAAAAAGACCTGTATTTTCTGTTTTAATATTTGTCATCGAGATAAGGATAGAAAATGGAATTGCAATATAAATGATTCCGAGAAATGTAAATGAAATATTTTGGAAAGGTGTTTCGGACCTTTTAAATAATTCGGCAAAGAAAAATAATATTGACAGGGAGAATAATATCAGGTAAAAAAGATTCAAATGTTTGTCGATCAATCCTGCCTGGTAAATTACGGTTACGGTATAAACTGCAAAACCAATAAAAATTCCGGATATTTTAAAAGGCTTGACACCTGTTTTGCTTATCAGGCTATAAAATTCCCACAAACCGAATATAGTGAATATTCAAAAAACAGCAGCAAACGCCCAGAAATTATAGATTGCTGAACCAACAATAACTAATACAAATAAAATTCCGGTGATCGTTCTTACTAGAAAATTACTCACAATTTTTCTTTTTTAATTATTTGAATAGCTTGAATTGAATCATCGGGATGTACATGAAGTTCAATTTCTCCGAAAAAATATGATGAGTCCTGTTTGTTTACAACCACGCTGTTTATATTATTTTCAGAAAGAAAAGCCTGAGCTATTTCCACCTGATGTATCCACTTAGAACTGTAAATACAAACCCAATTTTCCCCCATTTAGCTTAAAGTTTATTCGTAAACCGTATCATCAACCAGGAAAACATAAATTTCTTTTGGCCCGTGCGCACCCATTACCAGTGTTTTTTCAATATCTGCTGTACGGCTTGGACCTGTAATTACAGAGATCATAGAGGGTATCTTATCTCCATATTTCTTTTTAATTCCAATCAATGCTTGCTTCAGATCCTGCACAAGTTGCGAAGTATAGGCTAACACTATATGCACCGGAGGATAAACGAACATCCGCCTTCCACATTGTTGTTTAGACGAAACCATAATACTCCCTAATCTTGCAATCAAATATTCACATTGGGTAATTCCAGCTTCAATATCATTTAAATTGTCATTGTCCGATAAAAAAGGAATATGGCTTTCAGTAAGCATTTTTTTCAATTTATCTTCAAGGCAAAATAAATTATTCCATTTATTTTCTGATATCAATGCTTTAAGGTTTTCAGTGAATTCCTGTTCGGATTCGCAGTAAACAAATTTTCCGGAAACTTTTATGAACTCTTCGGCAAATACTATTTCTGGAGAGTCTGTAATTTCTTTATAAACGTTCGATTCAAAATCAAGGTCAGGGAATGGATTGTTGGTTTTATAGATCAATGCATTCCTTATTTTTTTTAGTACCTTTTCCCTTTGTGTACTTTCTTCCATGGTCAGTGTCTTAGAACCTTGTGTTGGATAAAATATTTTTATATAAAAACATTCGAACATTCGAATATATGAACAATCGAACATTCGAACAATTGTCCATCATCTTTTACTTCTCCATAATGCAACGCAGAAGAAAATCCTGACCTTATAAATTGCCCTGAAATTGCTTTGAAGCATTAGAACCATTTAAGCTTTCTGCTATCTTAACAATAAGAATAGCAAAATTAATAAGTCGTTGTTCCAAATCAAAATTCTTTTTTTCGTCTTTCATTATTTCTTCTATTCAATTATTCAAATGCTCGTTTGTTCACTTGTTCGCTTATTCATTTTTGCTCATTTTGTTCAAATATTTTAAATTACCTTTTATAGTTTGCACTATTTCGTTATCAGGTTTTTAAATTTTCATCTTTAGGGATGCTGCTAACAATTCCTGAATTTTCTGTTTCGCTTGCTACAATATCGGCTGGTCTGTCATGCTTTTTCTCTTTAGGTTTTTCAGAATCAGAATCTTCAAAAGGCCGTTTCCCAAATATTTCTTCCAGGTCTTCTCTGAAAATCACTTCCTTTTCAATAAGACGATTGGCAAGAATTCCCAATTTTACTTTATTCTCAATTAATATAGCTTTTGCGCGTTTATAAGCGTTTTCAACCAGTTCACTTATTTCCTTATCAATAGTTTGAGCAGTTGTTTCACTATAAGGTTTTGTAAATGAATATTCAGAAGCTCCGGTTGAGTCGTAATAGCTGATATTTCCGATCGTTTTATTAAGTCCAAAATATACTATCATTGCATAAGCCTGCTTGGTAATTTTTTCCAGATCGTTCAATGCGCCTGTAGAGATTTTCCCGAAAACAATTTCCTCGGCTGCTCTTCCGCCTAATGTAGCGGTAATATCATCCTGCATTTGTTCAAAGGTTGTGATTTGACGTTCTTCCGGCAGATACCATGCGGCACCCAGAGCTTTTCCTCTGGGAACAATTGTTACTTTTATCAGCGGGTGCGCATATTGCAGCATCCAGCTTACAGAAGCATGACCGGCTTCATGAAAAGCGATAACTTTCTTTTCTTCAGGAGAAATTATTTTACTTCGTCTTTCAAGACCACCGATAATTCTGTCAATTGCATCAAGGAAGTCCTGTTTTTCAATTACTTTTTTATTATTGCGGGCTGCGATCAAAGCTGATTCATTGCAGACATTAGCAATATCTGCTCCTGAAAATCCGGGTGTTTGCTTTGCCATAAAATCAGTGTCAACTGAAATATCTAATTTCAGAGGGCGGATGTGGACTTTAAATATCGCTTTTCTTTCTTCGAGGTCTGGTAGTTCAAGGTGTATTTGCCTGTCGAAGCGGCCTGCACGCATAAGCGCACGGTCTAGGATATCGGCGCGATTAGTTGCCGCAAGAATAATTACGCCAACATTAGTGCCAAAACCATCCATTTCGGTGAGCAGTTGATTAAGTGTATTTTCACGCTCATCGTTTCCTCCTGTCATAGCATTTCGCCCACGAGCTCTTCCTATTGCATCTATTTCGTCAATAAAGATTATACATGGAGCTTTTTCTTTTGCCTGCCTGAAAAGATCTCTGACTCTTGATGCGCCTACTCCTACGAACATTTCAACGAAATCGGAACCGGACAAAGAGAAAAAAGGAACTTTTGCTTCGCCTGCAACAGCTTTGGCAAGTAAGGTTTTGCCCGTTCCGGGAGGACCAACAAGCAAAGCTCCCTTAGGAATTTTTCCGCCAAGTTCAGTATATTTTTTTGGGTTTTTAAGGAAGTCAACAATTTCCATAACTTCAACTTTGGCTTCTTCAAGTCCTGCAACATCATTGAAGTTGATACTAACGCTGGTATCTTTATCAAACAACTGCGCTTTAGATTTGCCGATATTAAAAATCTGTCCGCCACCTGCGCCGCCACCCATTCGGCGCATTAGGAATATCCAAAAACCTATTATTAATATTATTGGAAAAATCCAGCTTAAAATATCCTTGCTCCAATCGTTTTCTGTTTTGCTTTCGGGAATTATATGAGAAAATTTTTTAATAATTTTTTCTTGTTCTTGTTTTGATTTATGTATAGTATCATTTAGCAATATTTCGCTTTCTGCATCAGACAGGTCTTTTCTAAAAGACTCAACAGATGAAATCTCAAAATAAAAATGTGGACCTGTGTTGGGAGCGCTACCAATTCCCTTACTTACATCTTTATATTCTTTCTTACCCAGACTATCCTTCTTTATATAAATCTCAGCTTTTTTTTCGTTTATAATAACAATTTTATCTACATCATGTTTAGCAAGCATTTCTTTCTTAAATTTACTGAAAGAAATTTCCTCAGAACTTCCACTCCAACTGAAAAATTGTATGCCAATGAATACTAATGCAAGTATTCCATATATCCAATAAAAGTTAAATCCTTTTGGTTTTTTTAGGTTTGGATTTGGTCTGAAATTTTTTTTGCCCTGCGGATTATTTTGATTTTCTGCCATTCGTAACTCCTTTTTAATAAAATCAATTTTTAATTTTCTTCTATTTGTATAATTTCTGCATCAGCCCAAAGATTTTCAATCTGATAAAAATTGCGGGTATTTTCCTGAAAAACATGAACAACCACATTAAAATAATCAAGCAATATCCATTCGGCATTTTGAAAACCTTCTACATGCCAGGGTTTCAACCCTATTGCTTTGCGCACCTCATCTTCTATTGATTTTGCTATGGCTTGTACCTGAGTTGTGGAAGTGCCATGACATACAATAAAATAATCAGTAACTGCATATTGAATATTTTTCAGGTTGAGGCTTACAATTTTTTTCCCCTTCTTTTCCTGAATGCCTTTAATAATTATTTCAGTTAAAAAATCGGAAGTATCTACTTTCTTTTTCCTTTTTGCCATCAAATAATTATATTTGTAGTTTGCAAAAGTAATAAATAATTGTAACAAATCAGCAGTATAAAAGGCAATAATTAAGGAATATTTTTTCACCACATAAACACCATAAAAACATAGAATAACAAATACTTGTATATGCAGATAAAACAAAAATATTTAGATGAATTTTATACCGCATTACTAAAAGGGAGGCAGGTTTATGTGAAACCTATGTAACTATAACGCATATGAGGGACTATGTGGTAAAAACACATTAGCATCAAGTCGCTGAATAATTATAATTATTTATTGCTTTTTCCCCTTCTTCTTTTGATACTATTGATATGAAAAGTTGGGAATTTAATAATGAAGTAAACATTAGTTTTTTATGATCGGGAACAACATAATAGAACTTGAAGAAACATTCTCTACAAACCGATATGCTTTAGAGTTGTTAAGTAATTCAAGGATCTCAGAAGGGACAGTTATTTCAGTAGTTAATCAAACATCAGGACGAGGTTCGTACGGTAATTTTTGGGAAAGCGAAAAAGGAAAGAATTTAACGGTTAGCATCATACTGTATCCTACATTCCTAAGTTTTGAAAAGCAATTCATGCTAAATAAAGTAACATCCCTTTCTGTTTACGATATGTTAGTTCAGATAAACTCCGGACAGGAAGCGGTAATGATAAAGTGGCCTAACGACATTTATACAGACAATAAAAAATTTTCGGGGATTCTAATTGAGAATACAATTATTGGCAGTACGTTCAAGCATTCTATTATAGGAATTGGGATTAATATTAACCAGGAAATATTTGTAAGTGATGCGCCTAATCCAACATCACTTAAAATTAGCACAGGCAAAACATACAACCTTAAAGAATGTCTTTCCATTCTCTGTTCCTGTTTTAACAGGAGATACACACAGTTAAAAAATTTCGAGTTTAAAACTCTTGACGAGGATTACCTTTCTGCATTATACCGGATGAATAAATCAGCGCTCTTTATTTTTCAAAAGCAGCTCATCACAGCTATGATTAAAGGTGTTGCAGAATCCGGCAAACTTTTAATAGAGAAATTAAACGGAGAAATGATAGAATGTGATTTTAAAGAGGTAGAATTTGTGATATAAATAAATATTGTCAGATTAATAGAACGCAGATAACGCTGATTTTTTATGATTTTTTTAAGATCAGCGTTAATCATAATCATCATAATAAAATCAGCGTTCTATTTTGGAAGTTTGAAGTTTTAAAAATAAACGGGTATAAATCTGAATTTTTTTTCTTTAGAATATTCCAGAGCAGGGGCAGGGAATTTTAAAAAATTAATTGTGTAAAATACTAATTTTAAAATTTTTGATTTTGTTTTAATCTTAGTGAAATCAATATCAGGGGAAATATAGAATTGACGGTATCTTTTGAAATAAGGCATTGTAATTCCATTATGCACTTCAGCATTTTCATTACCGCCAATCATACCTTCAGCACCATAACCTACTGCCACATTAAGCCATTTAGGAAACTTTGTATTTTTTTTGATAAATGAAGAAATATTTGCAGACAGCCAGTATGTTTGTCCGTTATAATCTTTCAATATGTTTTCCTGTAAATTACTGCCAAGCAGGTCAGGCCTGTATTTCGGAAATTCAGTCTGATGATAAAACCATTTGAATTTTATTCGCTGTTCGTTCCAAGCAAGCTGCTGGCTTATAAAAACAGCCGAGCCAAATGTATTGGCAGAAAAATCCCCAAGAGAAAATCCCCATTCCGAAGATAAACCGTCAAGAACTTCTATAGTTAGCAGATAAAGAGAACCAAGACTGCCTCCATACCAAATAGCTTTTTTATTATCTGCGCCGCACCATTTAAGCGCTTCATAGCCTAACAATCCAATAGAATATGAAGTGGTTGCATGACCGAGCTTATCCATTTGAAGCCATTCTTTGTTATCATTAAAAAAGTGAAAAGAAGAACGCGGATAATCTTTATACCACAAATTATTCAGAAAATACAAGGAACTCGCATAAACAGCGGATTCGGAAATAATCACGGTACGAAGGCGCTTAGGGTTGTAAAGACACGAATCGGGATTATAGATTTTATAAAAATTCTTTCCATTAGCTGAAAGAGCGATGGCGAATAATAAAAATAATATTTTATAACGGCGATTCAAAATAGTTAACAATTTTTATTAATTGTATTACAGATGTTCAATGATCTTTCTCACTTCTTTGATTTTTTCATCAAGCAATTCTTTATTATTTGCTTCAGCAATAAATCGCAGGTAAGGCTCAGTATTCGAAGGACGTATATTGAACCACCAGTCTTTAAATTCTATTCTGTATCCATCAAAATCATAAAAAGCAGTAGGTTTTTCCAGAGAAGTGAAATACTCCCGGATTCTTTCCATTGCTTCTGATTTTTTTTCAATTTTAAAATTTATCTCACCGGAATTAGCATATTTTGAAATACCAGAAATAAGGGTAGAAAATGAAATTCCTTTTTTCTTCATTTTGCTTAATACATCCAATATGATCAGGCAAGCCATAATTCCGGAATCTGAATAATAAAAATCGCGGAAATAATAATGTCCTGCAAGTTCGCCTCCGAATATTCCATTTGTTTCGCGAAGTTTTAAAGCTGCATAAGCTCTGCCCACGCGCCACATATTAATTGTGCAGTTGAATTTTTTAATGTATTCCGCAACAGATTTAGAAGTGCGGATATCCTGCAAAACGCTTCCCCTAAGACCTTTTTCTTCAAGAAAATAATGTGCAAGCACGGCAATCATGAGATCAGGTGAAACGAATTCGCCTTTTTCATCAACAAACATTACTCGGTCGGCATCACCATCAAAGATAACACCCACATCACATTTTTCTTTTAATACCAAATGTTTCAGGTCTCTCACATTTTCTTCTTCCAGGGGGTTGGCTTCATGGTTAGGGAAAGTTCCGTCTAATTCATCAAAAAGAAATAAAATATCTTTATTGAGAAATTCCTTAATAAGCAGACAGGCCATGCCATTTGAACAGTCAACAGCAATTTTAAGATTTGAAACATCAGTTGAATATTGTTTCAAAAAACTGATATATTCTTTCTTTAAGTTAAAATCAACAATCTTTCCTTTTTGAGCAGCGACAATAATTTTATCATTTTTTATAAGTTTTTCCAACTTTCCTAATCCTGTATCAAAGCCGACAGGTAAAGCATTTTTTTGCGAAATTTTCAATCCGTTATGGTCCTTTGGATTGTGGGAAGCAGTAATCATTACTGATGCATCAAAATTATATTTTGCAGTAAGGTAGTAAACCATTGGTGTTGTAGAGAGTCCAATATAGTAAACATCTGCTCCGCTATCAGTAATACCTTTTGAAAGATATTCATATATCTCAGGCGAAGAGACCCTGGCGTCACGACCTACGAGTACCTTGCGAGTATTTAATAGTTCAGGTAAATAGAACCCTATTCTGTAAACATCTTCTTTATTGAAGTCTTTATTATATATGCCCCGAATGTCGTATGCTTTGAATGCTCCCATGATATTTTTTAATGTTTGCCTGCCTGCTTTTAGATAGGGTAGGAGTGTGGTGAAATTTATTAACTTAAATAATTATGCAAAAATAAAAAAAGGAAGCATACCTGCTTCCTTTAATGAAGTTGTTATTTTGTTTAATTTAAAAATTTTTTTATTTCCTCAAAATATTTGGTTTTATTTGACGAGAATGTAGTAGCAGCAGTAGCATTTTTAAATATATAAACTGAAGAAATGCTGCTGCGGATATTGCTTAATTTTTTTGCAATTTTAGCGGTAAAAATATTTTCATTTTCACCGGCAATAAAAAATATACCTGAAAGTGTGCCGCCTTTTGATTGGAGGGCATAAGTGGGTTCTAAATAGTTTTTGTTATAGCCTAATGGAAATAAAGCATCCATTCCGTTTTTTTCTTTGATAATAGTTTTCATTTCTTCAAAATTACTGTAAGGAGAATCGGCTATAATTCTGGTTACTTCAGGATGATTAGCTCCAACAGCAAGAGATAAGCCTGCGCCAATACCTATTCCATATAAATTTACATTTCTCATTTTCGATTGGTACTTCTTAACATAATTGAGAGCCGCCTCAATATCTTTTTGGAATTGAGCATAAATAAAAAAGTTTTTGTTTATAGTAAAATCGCTGCTCTTTCCATAACCCCTGTAATCATAAGTCATAACGTTATAACCAAGAGTAACAAAATTACTTACAAGCTCAATGTTATCAGCCATATTGCCATCGCCGTCATCACTTATAATAATAATTTTATAAGAACCCGCATCGGGGGCCTTAAAAAACCAACCTTTTAGGGTTAACCCGTCTTCGGTGGGAATGGAAATATCTTCATAAGTCATACCATATTCGGTAGGAGTTATTGCATATTCCCTTGATGGATTGAGGCCGAATGAGCACAGGCTCATCAGAAAAGCAGAAATAAGTAAACCTATTTTTTTCATATTCATATTAGTTTAAATACAATTTTTAATAACGGTAAAAATAATAATTTTCATATTTGCTTTTAAGAAAATATATTTTTTTATTTTTTATCTAAGGGATATTTTCATTGTTTTAGTAATTGTAAAAATAATTATTATAAATTTGCAATCCCGCCCCAAAGTTTTGGGATACGGGATTTGCCCAGGTGGTGGAATTGGTAGACATACCAGCTTGAGGGGCTGGCGCCCGTTCGGGTGTGCAAGTTCGAGTCTTGTCCTGGGCACTCGCAAAACCTTCTCATTATTAGGGAAGGTATTTTATTGCCCGGATGGCGGTCCCGATGCTCCCGATAGCTATCGGGAGGGAGGTAGACGCGCTTAAATAATTTGTTAATAAAATAAATTATTGTTTTTTGAAATATTGCCCGGATGGCGGAATTGGTAGACGCGCTAGTTTCAGGGACTAGTATTCGCAAGGGTGTGCAGGTTCGAGTCCTGTTCCGGGCACTTTTTAAACGGTAATATGACAAAAAATGGTTGGTTTTTTATTGTATCCTGTTTAATCCTGCCTTTGCTTTTTGATTAATGCTGGTTTTATATTCGGTATTTTTCATTGTGCTGCATAATTCATAATAATATTTAGCTTTCTCATTATTTTTGAGATTTTCATATATAAGTCCAAGGTGAAGAGAAGAGTTTGCAGCAAAGTAATATGTGAATGCCGAGCCGTTTTTAATAGTTAATTCATAATAAGGAATTGCTTTTGTATCATAACCCCATTCATCATAGATACGTCCTAACCTGTAAGTATATTCCAAATAATCTTTCGTGGAAACACAAAAATCGCTTGGCTTCTTTTCAACCAGCGTGTCCATGGCTTTCTGATAATAACCGCCATCTGAAAGCAACCTTGCTTTTAGCAAACGAATATTGGGAATTATATTGGATTTGGCTTCGGTCAAAGCCTGACTATCCTCGTCCACTAAAGTACCTCCTAATGTAAAGACATAGTTGATTTTTTCTTTATATTTACTTGTATTATTATTTAAAAGATAGTACCATGCTAATTTCTGATAAGCCGCTTTGATGTAATTCTGTCCTTTAAAGTTTGCCAAAAAACTGTATAAATATTTATAGGAATCAAAATCAAGGCGATTCAGCTTTGCCACTCCTGTAAGATAATCAAGATAATAAAAAGGATAATACTCAGCGCCTGAAGGACGAGCTAATAATATTTTAATAGCTTTATCATTTGATCCTGTTTTTATACAAATACTCGCTGCGGCATAGCAAAGTAATGGATTGTTATTTAAAAGAGTGGTATAAGAGGGGTCATTAAGATATTTCGCCAATATGAGAGCCTGATCTTTGTTACTTTGAAAATTTAGCTGAATAAAAGTTAGCAGGAAAATGCTTTCAGTTTTTAAATAAGCATAGTCATCGTTTTTCAATGCCATAGCTAAAATTGCGCTAAGTTCTGATACTCCCTGGCTAATTGTTCCTGATATTCCAATTAACTTGGTAGTCCATTTATATTCGTCGGGAATAGTACCGATGAGAGAGTGAAGAAGCCCAAGTCCTTTGTGGTTTGGAATAAAATCGGGATATTCTTTTTCATTTTCTTCCAATAATTTATATGCTTTATTAATTTCTAAAGCGGCATTAAAATATTCCTTGAATTTGATACGTGCAAAAGCCCATTGCAGATTGATTTCCGCCAGGCAATATTTATAATAAGGCGATTCCTTTTCATCTGAATTTTCTATTTTACTGATTCGGGTATCTTTATTTGTCTTCAGGGAATTGAATAATACAGGGTCTTCCGAAATAATCAATTTCAGAAAATCAATATAATTTTCAATATAATATGGAATTAAATTAGAAGGATTTATAGTTTTTTCTGTTTTAAGAAGCGATAAACCTTCATCGAAACGAAGACTTATGATTTTTTCATAAGCGGATTTGCAATTTGTGTTAAAATCGAAAGAAGCAAATGATGAAAATGAACAAAGGAAATACAGGCAAAAAATTGAAGCGAAATTTTTCATAATATTATAAAAAAAGAAGAGTTAAAGAACTCTCCTTTTATATCTTCTCATTAATAATACTTATGATTTAGCTATTATATTGTCAACAAGGATTCTTCCGCAATATTCGCAAACAATTATTTTTTTGTGAATCCTTATATCAAGCTGGCGTTGAGGTGGAATTTTATTGAAACACCCGCCGCATGCATCTCTTTCAACTATAACAACAGCAAGTCCATTCCTGGCATTCTTTCTTATTTTTTTATATGCTGTAAGTAGCCTTTCTTCAATGATTTTTTGATTCCCCAATGATTTTTGAAGAAGAAGACTTTCTTCTCTTTCTGTTTCTGCAATTATATCAGTCAATTCAGCCTTTTTTGTGTTAACTTCATTTTGTTTTTCTTTTAGAAGCTTTTGTGATTTTTCGATGATCTCTTTCTTAGAATCAAGAGAAACTTTATACTCCTTAATTCTTTTTTCACACAACTGAATCTCAAGGTTCTGAAATTCTATTTCTTTTGAAAGAGAATCGTATTCCCTGTTATTCCTGACATTCATCTGCTGGGCTTCATACTTCTTAATTAATGTCTGACATTGTTTGATAGCGCTTTTTCTTTCAAGAACAGATTCATCCAGAGCATTAACTTCATTTGTGTAATTTTCTATTCTTGTTTGTATCCCTATAATTTCATCTTCCAGATCCTGAACCTCCAAAGGAAGTTCTCCTCTAATGATTCGTATTTTGTCAATCTGTGAATCAATTTGCTGAAGATTAATTAATGCCCTAAGCTTTTTCTCAATTGCTGTATCGCCTTTCTCTTCTGCCTTTCCAATTTTACCGATTTTCTCCATTTTCTCCATTTTCTCAACATTTGTTTTATTCACAATCTTTTCCGATTTTATGGTTTTTTCTTCTTTCTTTTTTTCTTTAGTGTTAACAACAACTTCTTTTTTCACTTTAACAGTTCCTTTTTTTACAATAATCGTAGAACTCTTTTTTACAGGTTTTCTTACAATCTGAGTTGCCTTTTTTATTTTTATTTCTTTCTTAAGATCAGCCTTTTTAATAACGGGTTTTTTAATAATAGCTTTTTTTATAACAGGCTTTTTAATAACAGCTTTTTTAATAACAGTTTTTTTAGCGGCAGACTTTTTAATAATAGCCTTTTTAATAACGGTTTTTTTAGTGATAGGTTTTTTAATAATAGCTTTTTTGATCGTTGGTTTCACTTTTTTCTGAGCAGATTTCCCTTTGGCTAATTTTGCTTTGTTTACAACCTTCTTTGCTGGTAAAAGCTTGGTTTTTGGTTTAATTTTAGAAGCAGCTTTGAATGTTTTATCATGCTTCGCTGTCTTGCTTAATTTTGATGAGATTTTTGCCATAAAAATAAATTATATTATTAAAAATAATTTATAGGATTTGTATTAATTTTTGAAACGATAAATGCAAATGTAGGAAAATTTTCATTAAGAAAATCAACAATAATTTCTTTTGCGAACTGTTCGCTTTCATAATGCCCTACATCGGCAATAATCATTTTTCCATCTCCTTCAAAAAACTGATGATATTTAATATCGGCAGTAATAAAAATATCGGCACCGGCAGAAAGCGCTTCTTTAATAAGGTAACTTCCGGAGCCGCCACAAACTGCTACTTTTTTAAATGTTTTTTTTGTGAGTTCTGAATGTTTGATCACACTTGTACCTAATACTGATTTTATTTTTTTAAAAAACTCGCTAGCCCCTATAGCTTTTTTTAAGTCTCCGATCATTCCTTCTCCAGCTATACTGAATTCGTTTTCGAGAGGATATATATCATATGCTACTTCTTCATAAGGGTGTGAAGAGAATAGCGCTTCTAATAAAGCTCTCTCATTATATGCAGGATAAATAGTTTCAATTTTTACTTCGTTTTCAAAATGCAGTTTGTCTTTTTCCCCTACATAAGGATTTGTATTTTCCAGTGCACGAAAAGTGCCAGAACCATTGGAATTGTAGCTGCAGCAATCGTAGTTGCCAATATGTCCGGCGCCAGCATTGAACAAAGCCATTCTAACAATATCTGCTTTATCTGAAGGACAAAAAGTAACAAGTTTCTTCAGGATATTTTTTTTTGGTTTAAGTATTTTATATTTTGAAATCCCAAGCTTCCTGCAAAGAATTGAGTTCACTCCTTTAATTGCATTGTCAAGATTGGTATGTATGGCATATATTGAAATATCATTCCTGATGGCTTTAATAATACATTTGCCCAAAGGATTATTTTCGGTAATACTTGATATACTGCCGAAGATAAGGGGATGGTGGGAGATAATCAGATTGCATTTTTTCTTTATCGCTTCATTTATTACATTTTCTGTTATATCAATACATATAAGGGTTTTGGATATTTGGATTTCGGGATTTCCAATAATAAGCCCTGAATTGTCATAAGTCTCCTGTAAGCATTGTGGTGCAAGGCTTTCGAGACGGTTAAGTAT
>CAINEZ010000509.1 GCA_903847905.1 uncultured Bacteroidota bacterium | reverse complement strand
TCTTGGGCTTCGTGGGTAATAGCTAGGTTAGGTGGTTGGAAAGGTCATACAAAACAAAGACCGCCCGGTCCTATAACAATGAAAAGGGGATTGGACAAGTTTGATTTGATTTATCAAGGTTGGATATTAGCTAAACAAATTGAAAAAGATGTGTCCACACGGTAGCTACCGGTCAGGCAGGGACACGCTTCTCCCTACACTATCGTTTCAGGAGAATCGGCTCAGCCTGACCGTTAATTTGAAATCATTTATTATTTTTGCGTAACATCAGTTACTAAAATAAAACAAATAAATTTAGTGAAATATGCGAAGATTTATGAAAAGGATTACATTCTTTAATATATTTAATAAATTTTAAGTTATGGGGTTAATTTCAAAATTACCCGATTCAGAGTTATTAAAAAAGGGCTGGCCTTGGACAGAAGAAATCAATGCTGGCATATACAGTGGTGACGTTTGCTGGCCCCGCATTTCAATTATTACCCCATCGTTCAATCAAGGACAGTATATTGAAGAGACCATTTTGTCGGTTATAAATCAAAACTATCCCAATCTGGAGTACATTATCATTGATGGGGGTAGTACAGATGGTTCTGTTGAAATAATAAAAAAATATGAAAAGCATTTAAAGTATTGGATTAGCGAACCCGATAAGGGACAGAGCCATGCTATAAATAAAGGATTAGAAAAATGTACCGGGGATATTTTTAATTGGCTTAATAGTGATGATTTTTTAGTTCAAAATGCATTAGAATTAATAAGTAAAAATTATCTTGAGCACAAAGCTGATGTAATTATTGGAAATTTAAATATTGTAAATTCTTCGTCAGCAATAACAGATTATATTAAAGGGACTGATTTTTGTTTAAGTAGGGCGAAAAATATTGGACTTTTTAATCCATTAACTCAGCCATCGGTATTTTTTAACTATGAAAAGTTAAAAAAAGTATTGCCATTAAATGAAAAGTTGCATTATACAATGGATCTGGAAATGTGGTTAAAATATCAACTTTTATATGATAAAATTAAGTATTTAAAAATTGACAAACCAATTGTGAATTTTAGAATTCACAAAAACTCAAAATCATCATTATATATTGAAAAACCTGTTACCTGTGAAGATGCAAATCTTTTAATTGATATTAATAGCATTTTCTATGAGTTAGCAAGAAAATGTAATTTACATAAAACTGCTGAAATTATTAAAAAGATTACTAATGGTAAAGTAACGAATGGATACAATCTCAAATTTGATATAACAGATAAAAAGACGGTTAAGCAATCTTTAAATTACTATTGTCTTAAATATGCAAAATTTTATTACAACGATACGACTAATATTATATTAGCGAATAGATTATTAAAAACAATTAAAGTAAATGACTTTGATGAAAATTCGCAAATGGAATTTAATCAAATGTATATAAAATCATTTTTCCCTATTATTGTTAACATTTTTAGAAATATTAAAAATATAAAAAGAAATATTAGTAATAAAATTAAATCATTTTTTTTCTTTTTCAAACCCCGAAAAGTAGTTGCACAATACAAGCTTTTTTTTGGAGACGAATGGCTGGGAACTTCTGTGGATTCTATAGCTCCTTACGTTTACAAAATTCTTTTTGTGGTTTCGGATATAGCATGGGGCGATGATGCCAACAATCCCAAAATAAAAGGAGATGATCTTGAACTCATACTTTCTAAAATAAAAAACAAATATCCCGATAAGGTTATTATAATTAAAGGTAGTTGGAATCAGCAGTTACTTCATGTTCAGGCAGGTCTTGACTATATAAAATCAAATATTAAAAAAGCTACTCATTGTCTTTATATTGATGGAGACGAGATCTACACAAAAAATCAAATTACGAAACTGCTAACACATATTAATAAAATTAAATACTTTAATTGCGCCATACGTATTAACTACAATACTTATTTTAAAACAATTTTTTATAAAATATATCCCAATAAATATCCTTTGCATTTAGTATTATTTCCATTGCGTAAATGGGTAAAATACCGTGAAGCGCGAAATGTAAATGCTAAAATTGTTGAATTTCCTGATTTGTTTTATGAACATCCTGCTTATGTTAGAGCGAGTGATGAAAAAATACGATTAAAAATTGATGCTCACCGTGAAACCGAAGCCATTATTGGAGATTGGTATCGCGATGTTTGGCTTAAGTGGACCCCTGAAATGAAAAATTTTCACCCTACTTCGCCTGAGTTTTGGGAGGGAGTAAAAGAGGTTAAACCCGAAGATTTACCGGAAGGAGTGGAACAGGTATATTCAAAATGGAAATGAACAATAAATTGAAATATTATAAAAATCCGCAGGAAGTAACCAAAGATGCAGAAAAGATTTGCTCCTGGCTTGGATCGGATAAAGAAATTCTGGAATTAGGTTGCCATAGCGGATATTTTTCAAGCTGGTTAATGAAAAACAATTGCAAAGTAACCGGTGTTGATATTGATGAAACCGCTCTTCTTGAGGCAAAACCATATTTAAAAACAAGTATATGTGGCAATCTTGAAGACGCTAAAATATGGGATAATTTTGAAGAAGAAAGTTTTGATGCAATATTATTAATACATGTTTTAGAACATCTTAAAACCCCGGAAGAAATTCTGAAAAGATCTTTAAGATATTTAAAAAAAGATGGTAAGGTTATTATTGGTTTGCCCAATGTATCAAATGCCAAAGATCGTTTTAATATGCTTTTTGGTAAATTTGAATATACTGAAATAGGGGTAATGGACGAAACTCATTTAAAATTTTTTAATTATACAACAGCTCAGCGATTGATAGAAAATGCAGGATTAAAAATAATTGATTATTTTTCACCCTGGCGAGTAAATCCCGTATATCATTTTATTGATCATATTCCGGTAATTTGGAGGATAAAAAAAATGATGGGAACCAAATTGCCCGGATTCAGGTTTAGCCGTAATATCACAGATGTTGCGATGTTGTTTTATTGTAAACCAGTTTAAATATTATATTTTCAACAATGAAATCATTAGTTACAGGCGGTGCGGGTTTTATTGGTTCGCGCGTGGCAAACGAACTTCTGCAAATGGGTCATCAGGTAGTGGTACTTGATGATTTAAGCGGGGGCTTTATAGAAAATGTAAATCCTGAATGTGTCTTTGTAAAAGGATCTGTTCTAGATGACCAGCTTTTAAAAGAATTGTTTAAAACACATAAATTTGATTACGTATTTCATTTTGCCGCCTATGCTGCAGAAGGACTTAGTCATTTTATAAAAAGGTTTAATTATAATAATAATTTAATAGGTAGTGTTAATTTAATTAATGAGTCAATAAAAAATAAAATAAAATGTTTCGTTTTCACATCATCTATTGCCGTATATGGTAGCGCTCAATTACCAATGAAGGAAGATATGTACCCTTTACCCGAAGACTCTTATGGGATCGCAAAGTACGCCGTAGAGCAGGAATTAAAGGTTTCTCATGAAATGTTTGGGCTCAATTATATTATCTTCAGGCCACATAATGTTTTTGGAGAAAATCAGAATATCGGAGACAGGTATAGAAATGTAATCGGAATATTTATGAATCAATTACTCCAAAATATGCCTATTACAATTTTCGGAGATGGGCTACAACAGAGAGCATTTACATATATTGGCGACATTGCCCCAACAATTGCAAAGTCAGTTATGTTTCAGGATGCATATCAGGAAGTATTTAATATTGGGGCAGACCAATATTGTTCTGTAAAGGAATTGGCGGAGATTGTAATGAAAGTAATGGAAATAAAAGGGAAAATTAATTTCCTTCCGGCAAGAAATGAAGTTAAGATTGCTTATTCCGATCATTCTAAAGTAACTGGATTTTTTGGCAATCAATCAAAAACTCCCCTTGAAACTGGAATTATTAAAATGGCAGAATGGGTTAAGAAAGTTGGTGTAAGGAAAACGCCGGTTTTTAAAGATATAGAAATTATGCAGAACCTGCCGGACATTTGGACAATAGAATAATTGAAGAAATATAACAATTAAGGATTTCGAAATGAGTTATACGAAAAGATTAGATTTGTCGGTAGTCTTAATTAATTATAAAACCCCACATCTGTTATATGATTGTATAAATTCTATTTATAAAGAAACAACTAAAATAGATTTTGAGATTATTGTCGTTGATAACAATAAAGACGATGGTTGTGAAAACACATTAATAAATAATTTCCCAAAAGTTAGATATATTGATATGGGATATAACTCCGGTTTTGCAAGAGCAAATAACCGGGGTATAAAAGAGTCTAAAGGAGAATACATATTATTACTTAACGATGATACAATAATTTTGAACCGCGCTATTGAAAAATCATTAGCTTTTTTTAAACAGGAAGAAGATAAAAAAAACAATATTGGGCTACTGACATGTAAATTCCTTAACCCAGACGGATCATTGCAGATCAGTGCAAATGATAGTTACCTGGGAATAATGGACTATATTAAACCAAATCCGATTTACATTTATTTTACCAGAAAAAATAATTACCAGTGCAATAAGTGGGAACAACTTGTTAAAAACCATGAGCATGTCCATGAAGCGAAATGGTTAACTGGCGCATTTTTGCTGTTTAATTCAAAATTAGCACAAGATAATATTGTTTTTTTGGATGAGGATTTCCTGATTTACACAGAAGACATGGAAATTTCATTGAGGTTAAAAAAACTTGGGTTTAAAACAATTTATTTCCCAGGGGCGGAAATCATTCATATAAACAGCGCCAGCTACAGTGCTCAAAGAAAATCAGGACAATTAATTATTTCCAAATGGCTCTATATATTGAAAACAAAAGGATACATTATTTATTTTTTAGTTATTTTGATCAATTATTTTAATGTGTTTTGTGATAATGTCTTGTTTCTGAAAAATAAAATATTTGGAAAAATTTCCGAGTTAGATACAGAATCTCTCAAGGGAAGAAGGTTCCTGATACGACTTCTTAATAAATACAGTATGAAAATTTTCTTTTCATATAGAAGAAAGCCTTCTGGCTCAAAGCATTTTTTAAAATATATTCCCTGATTAATTAAAAAATTTATTATTATGTTTTTCCGGAATTACAGGCAAAATAAGCAATTCAATAAAAATATTAAAATCCCTATTTCTGATTTGATTGAAAATATTTTTCAAATCCGAAAAAGATCTGATGTCCTGGCAATTTGCCCTAAACCTACTGGATATTCATGGATGGGGGTTTATATAGCAACCCGGGGTTTGTTCCCTGATAACACTTTATCGTTACCTCAGTATTATTCTAATACTGTTTTTTCCGACAAAGAACTAAATCAAATTTGCGATATATTAAATGAACAAAAATTTAAAAATATTGTTTTAAGCGGTTTCCCTCCCTATTTTGAAAAAATTGCTTTATCTGTCTGCAAAACTACCATTGTAAAAGTAATATATCATGGGTTTTTAAGTGAATTATCAGATAGTATCCCTAAGCAAGATATCCTGAATCAAATTTTAAATTTATTCGATGCAGGAATAATTAAAAGTATTGCTTTTAACAAAAAAGGAATGGACGAAACTTTTAAAAAAATCAGAAAAATAAATGCAGGATATATTTTATTAAATACACCGTTTGTTAAATTGTCATTGAATAAATTATCTTCAATTGATAACAAAATACATATAGGGATTTTAGCCAATAATAATTTTCGTAAAAATATCCATAATCAGGTGGCGGCTGCATTAATGATAGATAATTCAATTATTCATTGCACTTCTGATGAATCATTCAAATATCTTGATTCCGAAAACAGGATTGTTCGTCATCCATCTAATTTATCTCATATAGATTATTTGAATCTATTAGGTTCAGTGGATATAAATATGTATATTACCTACAGTGAATCATGGGGACTGGTAATTACCGAAAGCCTTATGCTTGGAGTACCATGCCTGGCAGCAGATAATAGTGGAATATTTGATTATGATGATTATTTGCGCGAAATGCTTATTGTAAAAGAGTTTGATGATTCCAATGCAATATTTAAACAAGCCCAAATTGTTTTAGAAAATAAAGATTCGATTAGCAAAAGAGGCGTGGATTATGTTATTAAATTAAATGAAAAGGCTCAGCACAAATTAATTGATTTTATTTCTTAATGTCGTCATCAATAAATAGAAACTTCGGGCTGGATATAGTAAGAAGTATAGCTATAATATTAGTATTAATTTGCCATGCAGGTACTGCAGATTACGTGTTTTATAACTTTGGATTTTATGGTGTCGAGCTTTTCTTTGTTTTAAGCGGATTTCTTATAGGGCAAATAATAATTAAAGAATTTAGCAAAGATAAAAGTTATAAAAGTTTATTGAAATTTTGGATTAAAAGATGG
>CAINEZ010000508.1 GCA_903847905.1 uncultured Bacteroidota bacterium | reverse complement strand
TACAAGCCAACTACGATAAATTTGAGCGTAATATCGATAGTTATACACTAAAGCACCGAATGGAAAAAGATATTATTAACCGTGTAAAATACGTGAATTATATTGGAAGTGGTCATATCGTTACAGCTATATTTTATCTGAAATACCCATACAAAATATTCCGGCCCAACGTCCTTATAAAATTGTCGAGAAAATATCAACCACAAAATTGATTAAGCAGGGAAGAGAGCTGAAGCTTTTTCAGCTCTCTCAAATTTCGCATTTTTTACACCGCAATTTTTGACCACCTATTGAAAGTTGTTACAAAAAAAGAAAAGCATATAAAAAGGGGGCGGGATCTGTCGTTCGACAGATCTTGTCGCTTCAGGTAGCATCTGTCGGTCGAGTCTTTCGCGCGCAAAATGTGCCCGGGCGCTTTTTGTCGTTTGGCGCAAATACCCCGGACTGGGGCTTATGCAGCGAACGGCAGATCACGACCGCTCGAATTATTTAAAAGCCTCAGCAGACTCAATAAAGACTTTTACCTCATTTTGCATTTTTTTCCATGAAGTATAATATTGTCAATCCTGATATGATTTGTGCTGATCTATCAATTGCGATAGATCAGCCATTCGCGCGCAAAATGTGCCCCGGTGGAATAAAGCGATAAATGTTTCATGCGGCAAGTTCTGCCTTTGCGCGCAAATCACGGCTCGAGTTTAATGCTAACCTGTCCCGACTGAAGCATTATATTTATCCCTTTAAAATAGCCTTCACGCTTTATATAAGCCTCGTAGCAAGGTTTAAATTCCGAGGAAGTAAATTTATACAATAAAAAACTAAGTCTCTTGACAAAGGAAAACCGATAGATTATATTGCCGAAAATGGGAACTAATTTATAGATAAAAATGAGAAGTCAAAAAGAGAGGGAGAGAATATTGTAAGTAGGTACCTTGCATCAAACCAGTATTCGGTGAATAATTACTAAGTAAAAAAAATGGGAACTATAAGTTCCCATTCTTTCTATACCAATGCGTTTTAAGAAATTCTGACCATGTTGGCATACAAAAGTCCATCGTATTATATTCAGAATCAAATGTGGTATCAATAGGATACCAGGTATCTCCATCAAATGTGACATGATTCCATTTATGCCTATCGACTTCTCCTTTCACCCAACCGATCACTGATATACATTTTATACCAGCACTATCACACATGCGTTTAAATAAATCTGCGTGTGCTACACAGTTTCCAAATTTTGATTTTAGCATTTCGTCTACATCACTTATTTCTATATAATATCTAAATGATACCACATATTTGTAGATCTCTACTACTTTAATTGAATCTTCTTTAATTCCACAAATAGAATATGAATTTGTCATTAGCATAACTGTCAATAAGAATAAATATTTTTTCATTTCTTTTTAGGACTCTTTCTTGTCTTCAAAAACATTGTCCGGATCAAACCAGAAATTGTTTATTAGTGGTTGTTTTTCGTTTGTGATTAAATATAGATTAAATCTCCAATTATCTTTTAATGGGAAACTTAACTTTCTTTTTTGATATGTATACGTCTCAACTCCTAGAAATAAATACAGATCGCCAGTAAGATTTTCAGGCGCTCTTATTTCATAATACCCATTAGTCCCAACAGGCTTAGTAATTACAACAGGATTCCCTTTTACGTCGTATAGCCCAACATAATAGTAATCCTCACCCTTACCATTTTCGTACTGTACGTAACCACTAATTGTATATTGTGAATATGCGAGGGAACAGATAAACATTGCTAATATCAACAATAATTTTTTCATAATATCCTCCTTAATTAAAATCGCATCATTATTGATGCAATCAAAAACATGAATATTTTCATTTCAAATCGTTGTGTAATTATTTTTTATTTTACAATTCTCGTGCCACAATAATAACTTGATAGTTCTCTAAAGATTAGTAAATTCGATGTCGATAAGAATGGTTTATTTTATTATGGGGAAGTAAGAACTAGGCTGTTAAACGTTGTCAAATGCACTTTTTTTCTTAATGTTTCTTTAGTTATTTCCCTTTTTAAACCTCACCCAAATATTTACCAAGGTTATCATAATCCTCACTCCCATAATATTCTATTACTATTGTAGGACATTCCACACAGGACCAGATATGGGTATTACCCTGTTGAGTGTATTTCATTTCACCCTCCAAACAAATTGGACATTTGATATCAGACATAATTTCACCTTCTAATCTTTATGTTTTATCGTTGCTCTCCTTACATATCCCTGACTCGCAATATTGGTTAGCCATGTTGCCAGGAAGGAGGTAAGGGCTTGTTGTCGTTTGGGGTCATTGTCAGCGCTCTGATACACCCCTAAACCATCTTGCTGATAAGTCATACATGTTATTTCTTCCTTCTCCCAATCAACAAATACTTCACAGTCAGGATCAGCCATAACGTCTCCGTTCTGTACATAGTTATGAGCGAGGGAGTACCTGTTATCGAATAAATTATCAATGTGCACATCCATCATTCCTTCAGAGCATAATTTGATATAACTGTTTTGCTGCAACACATCCTTTTCAACGATAGACGTGAGAAGCTTATAACATTTCTGGTTATTTGTCATTTTGTTTCCTCCGTTTTTATATCATGTTTACAAGGTTTATAATATTCATCCGTACCGCAGGATCCGCATCCTATTTCTACAAATGATAACTGAAACAACAGGCAGGGGAACATCTTTGAAACCTTTGCCAAGAATGCTTCGGGTGGGCTCCAAGCTGTATCAAAGATATACTTTACATAGGTATCATTATGCTGGGTAAACTGAGCATCCAATATATCGTACTTAGTACCCCAGTTATATGTGTTCCACTCGTACCAAGTATTA
>CAINEZ010000507.1 GCA_903847905.1 uncultured Bacteroidota bacterium | reverse complement strand
TATCAGGATTTTATTTTTTTCTTGATTTCGCTATAAAAATAGTGTATATTTGTATGCTTGAATATTAATGTTTACAAATTTTGCTGCTATGAAAAAGTTAATATTTATAATTATTTTATATGCCGGAATCCCTGCTAATTCTTTAATGGGGCAGAACCTTCAGCTAATGAACGGATCGGGTAATATTCCAAATGGTACAACTTTTCATATTTGGGGTGATACAGGTACGGCAATGTCAATTGTGGGAATTCATATAAAAAATATATCGTCAGGTTCTGTTACAATAAAAGCTAAAAAAATAGAAAACAGTTTAATTCCGGGGGCTAAGTGCAGCATATGTTTTGCCGGAAGTTGTGAATTTTCAACTACATATATCTCGAGTAATTCATCTACAATTTTGCCAGATTCAGTTGATAACTCTTTTTCGGGAGATTACAGTCCAAAGGGTCATTTAGGCGAAAGCATAATCACATTTGTGTTTTTTAATATAAATAATCTTAATGATTCAGCATGGATAGTTGTTCATTTTAATGGCAGTTCTGTAGGAATCAATGAAAGCGTATTATCGAAAATTGATATTTCAAATTCTTATCCCAATCCGGCAGCTAATTATACATCATTTAATTATTCTTTCCCTGTTAATACATTATCTGCCAAGTTTGTTCTATACGACCTGACTGGTTTTAAAGTTAATGAAACAGAAATTTATGATAAGGAAGGTAAGCTTATAATAAATACCAGCCAGTTTAAAGATGGTATTTATTTTTACAATTTCTATGTTAATGATAAGATGGTTTTAACTAAAAAACTTATTGTTCGACATTAAGAAAAACCATGCTGTTTCAAAAAACTTTATCCTATTAATTTCTCCGTCCTGCTCGTTATTATTTAATACCGAATTCTTTTTTTATTTTATCAATGCAATCTAATTTTTCCCATGCGAAGAATTCAATTTCTTTAATAATGTGCTTGCCATTTGCTCCGATCTTAACTTTTCTTTTAAAAATATCTCTTCCGAAATGACCGTAAGTAGCGGTTTCTAAAAATATAGGATTTTTCAAACCGAATCTATTGATAATTGCGCCTGGACGCATGTCAAAAATATGCTCAATCCTTTTTGCAATTTCACCATCGTGTAATATTTTACCTTTTTTATCTTTTACCTTGCAAGTTCCATAAGTATTTACAAATAAACCTACAGGTTTTGCCAAGCCAATGGCATAAGCAACCTGTACCAGTACTTCGTCGGCAACACCTGCGGCAACAAGATTTTTTGCAATATGCCGGGTTGCATAAGCAGCAGATCTGTCAACTTTCGAAGGATCCTTTCCGGAGAATGCACCACCGCCGTGAGCCCCTTTACCACCATAAGTATCAACAATGATCTTTCTTCCGGTAAGACCTGTATCTCCGTGAGGACCGCCGATAACAAATTTCCCGGTAGGGTTAACATGTAAAGTAATTTTATTTGTAAATAGTTTCCTAAACTTTGCCGGAATAATTTTTAAAACACGCGGGAATAATATCTTTTGTATGTCTTCTTTTATTTTATTCTGCATGGCTTTTTCTGCTTCAGCTGTCGCTTTTCTTGAAGAGTCTTTTGCTTTTACAAATTCATCGTGCTGAGTAGAAACAACTATTGTATCTATCCTTACAGGTTTACCATTATCATTATATTCTACAGTAACCTGCGATTTAGAGTCGGGGCGCAAATATTTCATCAATTTACCTTCTTTCCTGATAGCAGCTAATTCCTGCAGGAGAATGTGAGCAAGTTCTATAGGAAGGGGCATGAAATTATCCATCTCATTTGTTGCATATCCGAACATCATTCCCTGGTCACCGGCTCCCTGGTTCTCAATGTTACCGCGGTCAACACCCATGAAAATATCATCAGATTGTTCGTGGATGGTTGATATTACACCGCAGGATTCAGCTTCAAACTTATAATCGGCATTGGTATAACCAATCTTCCTGACTACTTCTCTGGCTGTTTTTTGGATATCAACATATCCTTTTGTTCTAACTTCCCCGCTGCAAACAATCAAACCGGTTGTTACGAGTGTTTCACAAGCTACTTTTGAATCGGGGTCTGCGGTAATAAATGCGTCAAGCAATGCGTCCGATATCTGGTCAGCAACTTTATCCGGATGTCCTTCAGATACTGATTCTGATGTAAATAAATATCCCATGTTAATTTTAGATTTTAGATTTATGAATTAATATTTCTGCCTTTATTAATATCCTTATTCTTTAGTTATTGGTTATTGGTCATCGGTTTTAGTTATTCAGTTTTTTGTTATAGTTTCTTCGGTGTAATTGTGGACTGGAGAACTCAGACAAAAAACCAATAAACTAAAACTAAAAAACCAAAAACTATAAACTAAAAAAATAATAATTTATTTCATATCAATAACTTTTGATTTTAAATTTGATCAAATTTTCTTTGAGGATTTTTTTTGAAAGAAGGGCTAAAACAATTGTTTTAGCATTTTTTATAGTGGTTGCAATCAATCAAATTTTTCCACAAAACTGATGCAAAATTAATTAAATGTTTTACAAAACAAATTAATTATTTTTTGTTAGTTGGTAAAAAGTTTCTTCGAGGCTTTGTTCTTCTATGTTCATAGATAGGACGGTGATATTTTGCTTTACGGCAAATTTGAATATTTCGGGGCGAACATCTTTATCGGGTATTGTTTTAATGTTCCATAAATTATCTTTAACACAAGCAGCGTCCAGAACTCCCGGAATTTCTTTCAACATTCCTTTATTCACTTTAGAATCAAACTCAACAGAAACCATTATGCAATTTTTGTCAAATTGATGCATTTCAACTTTCGTTTTATTTGCAACAATCTTCCCTTTATCAATAACAATAACTTTATCACAAACAGCTTCCACTTCCTGCATTATATGTGTTGAAAACAAGATTGTTTTTTCTTTTCCGATCTTTTTGATAAGATTTCTAATTTCAACAATCTGGTTTGGGTCAAGGCCAGAGGTAGGTTCATCAAGAATTAAAACTTCGGGATTATGTATAAGCGCCTGAGCAAGCCCTACTCTTTGACGATAGCCTTTTGATAAAGCACCTATCTTCTTTTTTCTTTCTATCTCAAGTCCTGTAACTTCAATCATTTCAGCTATGCGCTCATTTGTCTTTTTTCCAAGTTTATGAATGCCGGCAATAAATTCAAGGTATTCCACAACATACATATCAAGATAAAGAGGGTTGTGTTCGGGCAGGTAGCCGACTTTTTTACGCACTTCTATAGATTGTTCTACAACATCAAAACCGCATACTGATACTTGTCCTGACGTTTGCGGAAGATAACAAGTGATAATCTTCATCATAGTTGATTTCCCTGCGCCATTAGGTCCTACAAGCCCGACGATTTCGCCTGCATCAATTTTAAAAGATACATCATCCAGCGCTTTTTGCCGGACATAGACTTTTGTGATATTGTTTACATTGATTGACATTACAAATTAGATTCTATTACATTGCAAAATTATTAAAATACTTTAAGCGCA
The DNA here is from genome assembly GCA_903847905.1 of uncultured Bacteroidota bacterium. Taxonomy (GTDB): domain Bacteria; phylum Bacteroidota; class Bacteroidia; order Bacteroidales; family CG2-30-32-10; genus CAINEZ01. The sequence continues at coordinate 3,375 of CAINEZ010000507.1, read as the reverse complement.
AATAATAATGATTGTTATTCTTTTTAATTGTTTTCATAAAAATTCATAAATTTGCTTTCACACTAATGGCATAAATTTTGTTAAAAACAGCTGGTCATTAAATCTTATAATATGAAAAAGACAATTCGATATACCTTTATTATTATAACATTAATAAGTATCTTTTTTTCCTGTAACCCAGACGATACGAATGATAACCCCCAACCTACCGAGGATCCTCGTGATAAATTTGTTGGCAACTGGACATGTAGCGAAACCAGCAGCCAGAACGGACAAATAAATCCTTTTTATGTTACAATTACTTTAGACCCAAGCAACAGTTCACAAATACTTCTTGCAAATTTTTATCAAATAGGAACAAGTCAGAAAGTATATGGAGTTGTTGCAAGCAGCAATGCAACAGTTCCAAATCAAACAGTAAGTGGATTAAGTATCAGAGGAAGCGGAAATATTGCCAATAACAACACCAAGATAAACTGGAATTATATTGTAGACCCGGGAGGTGATCCTGACACTTGTACTGCTGTATTCAGCAAATAATAATATTGCCAATTCCTGAAAATTACATTTAATAAATAACACGCCAATAATAATATTAGCTATGCTATTCGATTTAGTAAATGTTTTGATGAAGCACAAAGCGAATAAATATCATTATTGATTGACAGGAAATATTTCTACATTTGCTACACAAATTCAAAACTTAACAAACATAGTAAAACAATCTATTATGAAAAAAATCAGTTTGCTCTCCTCTTTGATAATTCTTGCTTCAATAAATTTGGTGAAAGCTCAAACAACCCCCAATTATATTCCAAAGTTTGATGCTAATACCAGATTAATTAATAGCTCTATTTACCAAAACACTTCAAATAATAATATAGGTATTAACACCTTGGCAAAAATTATCGGTTGCAGGTTCTGCAAAATTTACCGACACATTATATTTGAATACAACACCGCAGTTAGGCCTTGATACAACTAATTTAAAGATTTTAGTAAAAGATCAGACCACCAATAAAGTATATCAATTTTATTTTAAAGGAATCATTGGCGCTACAGGCGTAACGGGACATACAGGTAACACAGGTTTAACAGGCACAGCAGGTGGTACTGGAGTTACAGGAGCGACCGGACCAACAGGTAACACAGGATTAATGGGAGTAACCGGTGCACAAGGTATTCGAGGTGTGACCGGAGCAACCGGCGCACAAGGTATCCAGGGGATACAAGGAGCAACAGGATTAATTGGAGCCATAGGACCAACAGGAGCCAACGGTTCTGAAAATGCATGGGGATTAATAGGAAATACCGGCACAACAGAAACAAATAATTTTATTGGAACTATAGATAATGAAGGGCTTAAAATTAAAACAAACAATACTGAACGTATATATATTGACAATACCGGAATGGTTGGAATTGGGACGACAACACCACATGCAAAATTTCAGGTTGGAGAAGGTGTAACAAAGGTGTCGTTAGGCAATTCGTATGGACAAAACATTGGATGGGGAACATCGTATATCGGATTTAATGCTTTAAAGAAAAATGATGGAACATGGGAAACAGCAGGAGATGGTGGGAGCAATGGTGGAAGTTTGATTTACGGAAATATAGGAGGAGGAATAAATTTTTCTATAATTAAATCAACCGGTGGAATTGGTCAAACAAATATTTTAGATGAAGCAATTTTTAATAAAGTTGCAATGCTTATTAATGGTGATGGTAAAGTTGGTATAGGCACAACTACTCCAAATTACAAACTTCATTTACATTCTGAAGAACTTACAGGCGGAGGCGGAGACCACGAAGGTGGAGGCTTGAGCGATATTAGTAAAATTATTAATGATTCAATATCGCCAAATAGTGAAACCACAAATGATAGTGAGTTATTATATTCTAATCCGAAAAGTGGAGGCGGTTCTATTTCTAATGGAACTATAGGAACTACAACTTTTCAAATTACAAATGCCACAACGAGACAAGGTCTTGATGCCGGATTAAAAATAAACATGACAGGATACAATGCTTCTATTTCCTTATATGAACAAGGTTCTTTAACTTTACGAGCTAATAATGGAAATATAGCAATAACAGTACCCGTTGGGAATTTTCTTTCGAAAGTTGACAACTATTATTTCAGAACTAACACTATGGGGGGGATTCCTGCAATGATTATAAAAAATAATGGCAAAGTAGGAATCGGAATTTATAATCCAACAGATATGCCAGGTAACTATCTCTTATATGTAAAAAAAGGCATTTTAACAGAACGATGCAGAGTGGCTGTGAGGGGTTCAAGCGATTGGTCTGATTTTATTTTTGATAAAAATTATAAGTTAATGCCGATTTATGATTTGGAAAAATTTATTAAGAAAAATAACCACTTACCTGAAATTCCTTCTGCAGCAGAAGTAACCAAGACAGGAATTGACGTTGCCCAGATGGATGCTTTGCTTTTACAAAAAATTGAGCAACTAACTCTTTATACAATACAATTGCAAAAACAAATTGATGAATTAAAAATAAAAAATAAAAATCTGAAAGGAAAAAGACAAAAAGAAGAGAATGAACTATTGAAAAATCGTATTTCAAAAATTGAGAATAAATAAAATCTTTTTATAACTATAATTGTAATGTGTAATGATTAATATCAATTATAATAAAAATGCAAAATATCAATAATATACAAGATTTTAAACAATCGAAATATTATTTTTTAATTACTTTATTTTTTTTAATTTGTGTATTGTTTAATATAGCAAATGCACAAGACACGCTACCCCGACCCAAATGGTGGTTTAACTCTACAATTAGCCTGCCTGAATTAGGGGGAGGATATTTCTCCGATGGAACAAAAGCATTTAATATGGGTTATGATTATAATAATGTTATTTCACGAACGAAAAATATTTATGCACAGATCGGAGTAGAAGTTTCAATGTATCATGAGGAGTTATTTACTGGCGCAGATAAAGAATTAAATTCAATTAATTTCTGCGCAGGGAAAGTATTTTTAAATCATAAACATTTCTTTGCATGCGGATTTATAGGACCAAGTTATGGATCATATAGTTATTATGATAACCATTCTGTTACAACATATTTTTTTAATGCACTAGGTATATCGGTAAATACTCAATACAATATATGTTTTAGAAATTCAAGAAAAGAAATGGGAGCAGGAATTGGTATTGAATTGTCGGCTAATATTAATAGAAACATGAGTGTTTTTGCATTCAGGATTATAACTCCTATAATTAAGTATAAACATAAATAAATCTTTATTCTCATTGGTTACTTCAATACCACAACCACATTCGCATAACTTATTCATTATCTAATATACTTCCACATCGGCCAATTGACGAT
>CAINEZ010000506.1 GCA_903847905.1 uncultured Bacteroidota bacterium | reverse complement strand
TGAAGAAAAACAAAGACAATTCGAGCAAAAATGCTCAAAGAGTCCTACGATGCTCCGTGGGTAGGGATCGAACCTACGACCAATCGCTTAACAGGCGACCGCTCTACCGCTGAGCTACCACGGAATGTACTACTATATGTAGACTAAGCAATAATACCAAAAAAGTACAAAAAAAGCAAAATACATTTTCTTATAATATTTTATAGATTTGTTTACATAAAAATGGTATTTGACAACCCAAATATTTAAATGTAATGTGAAGAAAAATGTATAAATCTACATAATATGAATCAAAATGTTTTGCCTGACCATTTACTAGAATTAAGGGCAAAAATTTTAAAAAGTCCAAATCTCAAGGGTGAAATCAACAGCATTCTAAGAGAATATGAATCCCCTTTCCTCGATAAACAAAAAAACGAGGAGCAAGACCGAATAAAGATTAAAACGGCTCTTGAACACATTATTTTAAGTAGTGTCCCTGACAGTGAGCTACGGGATATACTTAAAAAACTTTCCGAGGTGTTAGATGATCCAATACTAGGTGACTGGATAAATATATTCACCAACATCAATTTAAACTTATAACATCCAAAAGAATTATTCTTTTGGATTGTTTTTATTTTATGCATATATAATTCATGTTAAATTAATGAGACTATGAGATGATGCATACAGTCGCTTTATTTCATTTAATATTTAACAAAATTCTATGCTTACAACAATTGCAATTATTTTACTGGTTCTCTGGGTTCTTGGTTTTATAAGCGGTTTTGCCTTAGGTGGATTTATCCATATCTTATTAGTAGTAGCTATCATACTATTCCTAATTCGTATTATCCGTGGAGAAAACCCTTTAACGTAAATCAGGCAAAAATAAAAACCCTCATGATTGAGGGTTTTTATTTTGGAGTATTCTGATTAATGTGCGTGCACAGCGTGAGATTCTTGGGCTATTGCAGGCTTCTTTATAAGTGTACGGGCAATAATTATGATGACTAAAATAAGAATTATAACAAATATCCATTGCCATACTGAGCTTGGCATAAAGCCACCTGATCCTTTAAGTGAAAGTGCAGTAATTCCATTCCCTGTATTTACAGATTGGTATCCATTACTAAAACCTGTATAAGCAGATGCACCTAATGTATTACTTCCTGTATTATTGTAACCGCTCGGAATTGCACTGTTTGTATTGTATCCACTTGTATTTGAGTTTACTGGTGTACCATATGTATTTGTATTTGTTGGAGTTACATATGTGACAGTAGGAGTTGCGGTCTTCACAGTAGGAGCTGTCTGATAATAATTGTTTACGATTGAAGTCTTTGGTTGTTCAGGAGTAGTAATTGCTGTTTGCTGTTGGTAATAACCATACTGAGATGTATTTGTATTATTATAAGGATTAGCAGCAAGCACAGGATTGTAATAACCGTAGTACTGAGCACTGTAAGCTGTACCTGGATCGTAATCGTAAGTTTGAGTAGTCCCAGCTGGGATTAACCAATTTGCTGAATCATAGGGATTATAATAAGCTGATACATTTGTTGATAATGCAAAAGAAAAAATAATTGCTCCAAGGATTATTAAGTTTTTTGTTACTATATTTTTCATTAGCGTATTATAGCATATAAATATATATTTTGTCAAGTATATTCACCCCACCCTGTTCTCCTTGATAAATAAGGATATTTTGTGAAAATTAAATATTTTTAAAGATTTACATAAATAAATCATAATATTTATGATAGAATAGATAAATAATTCTTACAGAAAATATTTTGCAAATTATCAAATAATTTAAGGTAATAATAAAAATAATCTGCCATAAGTAACAATTGCAAGACTTGGGAAAGAACAACAACGTAACCCACAGACTTTCCAGTGAATCCAGCTGAACGGTGC
>CAINEZ010000505.1 GCA_903847905.1 uncultured Bacteroidota bacterium | reverse complement strand
AAGTACAGCGTAGGCAATTTGGCCACGCTATTTTTTTGTAACATACGGAATTATTACGCAAAAATAAAATCAAGCAAATGATACACATAAAAAAATATTCTTGTGGATTTACATAATCTGGTAAAGCATTTCAGTAAATATATAAAATTTCTTTTTTTACAAATTTTCAACAATTAAAATCCATTACCATGAAACAAAAATTATTATTAGCATTCTGCGTCTTTGGCTTTGGAACTGCATTTGCGCAAAACTCAATTATTTCGCCAGAAGTTTATGCATCTGCCGGAAGTTTTGATGCCTTGCAAAACGGAACTTCTTTTAGCTGGACAATAGGCGAAACGATTACCGAAACATCATCCCAGAACACAAGTTATGCTATACTTACGCAGGGCTTTCAACAGCCGAAATGGACTTTTTCAGGCGTAGGTATTAATGAATTTGAAAACGAAAACGGGTGGAACATTTTCCCCAATCCTGCTAACGATGCCATAAACATTGCGTTTACCAATGGCAGCCACAGCCGCGTTAACATTGAGCTTTTCGACATGTTCGGAAAGCGCGCGCAAAGACTGCAGGTGGAAGGCGGTTTTATTTCGGAGCAAATGGATGTAAGCCATGTTGCATCCGGCAACATATTGCTGCGTATTACAAATGACAAAGGAGAACAATTAAAATCATGTATAATTATTAAAAACTAAACAATTATGAAAAAGAACATCGTACTATTATTCGCTTTATTAATAAGCATTACGGGAGTTTTAGCCCAGTCGCCCAATTTAATAAAATATCAGGCAGTAGTTCATCGTCCCGATGGAAACCTTATGAAAAATAAAAACATCTTTATGAAAGTAAGTTTGCTTAAAGGCAGTTCAACTGGTACTGTTGTTTATAGCGAAAAATTTTCGAGTAATTCAACAAACGAATATGGTTTATATAATATCAACATTGGCAACGGCGAACTGCTCTCAGGCTCTTTTACAGCAATTAACTGGAGCGATGGCGATATATGGGTAAAGTTGGAAATTGATACATTGTATGGAACCTCGTTTCAACTTTTAAGCACATCGCAATTGCTAACAGTACCTTATGCAATGTATGCAAACAAAGCGCACACAGTTGACAGCATTACAACTGTGCCGCAAACATTATCATTTAATGGAACAAGCCTTACAATAAGCAATGGCAATACCATTGACTTAAGCTCTATTATTCCAACAGGGAGTATTATGCCGTTTTCCGGAACAACAGCCCCAGCAGGCTGGCTGCTTTGCGATGGCGCTTCAATCTCCATATCAACTTACCAGAACTTATATAATGTAATAGGAACATCATTTGGTTGGAGTTCAACAAATTTTAATATCCCCGATTTGCGCGGTGTATTTCTTAGAGGCGCAAATGGTACAAGGAGCGACTCAATTGCCGATCCCGACAAAAACAACAGAATAGCAAGCAAAACAGGTGGAGCTACAGGAAATAATGTGGGGAGTTTGCAGATGGATGCTTTTCAGGGACATATTCATGATTATGGTGGACTTGTAGCTAATTATGCATTAGGTGGTTCGCCAATTTTAATAAACTATTCTAGTAACTATACAGGGCAGCCTACTGATAAACCAATTACAGACGGCACAAACGGCACACCCCGCACCACAAGCGAAACCCGTTCAAAAAACATTTATGTAAATTACATTATCAAGTATTAAAAAAAGAAATAATCCTACACACACAGGCAAGCCCATTGTCAGGTTGCGCCAGCCAACGCTGCTACCAAAACCTGCCAATAAGCTTGCCTGTTTTACCAACGCTTTTTTGCCGACACTAAAAAAACTAAATCTTTGCTGACACACGAGCCAGACTGAAAAATAATTTTAACTTTGACAGAGTATTTCGTATATTGAAAAGTTTGTAAACCATGACACGACAGACATTTCGCCCAGTTGCTAACAGGCTTCTGCTTTCAGTGGCGGTTCAGTGGCTCGTGAGACAGGGACGTAATAATTTAAACGGCAGTATTTCGTGGAAACGAAAGTGGGTAAACACCGCCACCGAAAAGCAGCAGCCGAAACGTTACCGCTAATTGCAAAAAAAAGAAACAGAAAATTACAGAAAGAAAATAAACGGACATCTACGGACAATTACGGACTTTAAAAACAGACCATGACAGAAAAGCTAATCCATAAGAATATTACGGAAAAAATATTACAAAGCTACTTTGCTGTCAATAAAACTCTACCCTACGGACTTTGCGCGGACATTT
>CAINEZ010000504.1 GCA_903847905.1 uncultured Bacteroidota bacterium | reverse complement strand
TTATTTTTTTATTATTTTTACTTTTACCAATTCAGGTAATTGATAACTTTTTAATGATTCATTGAAAAGCATTGCTGTTATTATGTTTTTAGTAATGTTGATGATACTTGCGGATTTTAGGTGTTAAAATGTTTTTTGTTGGTTAAAGCAACCGATTAACGAAAACCAATTACCAGTTTTAGATAACAAACTGATAAATTTATTTAGGAGTAGTTTGAGTATCAGGAGTAGTTTGAGGAATAGGAAGCTGTTTCTTTTTTTGCTTTCTCTCTTTTCTTTTTTGCTTTATATCCTTTCTCTTATTCTGATCCGAATCCTGGTAAAGGCTTTCGGTTATTTTCTTTTCTTTATAACCGAAAATGAAATTAAATCCGAAATGCATATTAACATTACGTGTGCCTTCAGGGTCAAACAGGCAATACAAATTATCTGTAGTAACATAAGTTTGCCAGGGACCAAGATTAAGCGCAAGCCCAAACCCGATATTCATATAACCCCTGTTCATAATAGAATAACTGGCTGTTGCGCTTAGCATATTAAAGAACTGCTTGTTGTAAGAAACTGTAAAAGAAGGATGAGGTCTTTTATTAAAAAACTCATTTCTAATAAGCAGCCCAACCCTGTCATGTGGTGTTAGAGTATAAATTCCGGAAATATACATTTTGGCTGGAAGAGGCGCTGTATATGAGTTTTGAGTTTCCTGAATTTTAAAGATATCAGCAATAGAATCCATTACTTTATTCATTTTTTCGCTAACAACTGAATCGCTCTGATTAAAGAATTGATTTATATCAACACCATCAAATTTAAAAGATTCAACAGAGCTGGAATAATTTCTTACTTCCGAACCCCCGCCTGATTTCCATTTTATATATCCAAAATCGAGAAGGCTGGCGCCAAATGAAAATCTGTCATTGTATTTGTAATAAGCGCCTAAATCAAGACCATATCCTGTATTTGATTTATTAAACAAATAATCCCCTGCTGAAAAATCATTATTATTGTTATTAGTAGAATCATTATTGGTCGTGTCAAAAACATTTTCAGGTAATGTTACATTTACTAAAAAATCTGTTTGCGCTGTATAAGTAAAATCTTCTTCATTAATTTTCCAAGAAAGGTTATTGCGTTTTGTATAAATATTCATCAAGCCTTTAAGATATTTTACTCTACCGCCAAACACAAAATCCTGATTCATTATTTTAACATCACGGGCAAATCCAATTGCGTATTCCCTGTAATAAGCTGCATTAACACCCAACCCGCTGAGATCCGCAGTTTTCCCTATATATTGTCCGTTACCTATCAATACAAGCGAAGCAATTTCACGCGGGTAACTAAATCGAAGTGATGCTTTTTCGGTAATACTAAAATTGAAATAATTTTTCTTCTGCTTAAATCCAAAAGCAACTAATTCTTCCATAACATTTGCAGAAATATAATTTATTTTGCCGAGCTTATCAATTACGCTATTATCCATCATAATTCCAAGGGAACCATTGGAAAGCCTGTGGATAAGATCTCGATATGCGAAACCGCTATGCCCAACGCCAACATATAAAGAGGAAAGAGCAGGAAATCCGAAATACCAATTGGCAACAGGTTTAAAGGCAGGGTTAGTATAGCTTGATTGCGGAATAATTTGCATCAGGTGAATAGTTTGATCCTGCTGTGAATAAGTATTTCCGGTAAATATTAATGCAAAAATAAATGCCGGAAGAAGTTTTTTATAAATATAATACTTAATTGAAATCTTCATAATCTTTTGTCTGAAAATTATTATTAATTAATGAATATTTTTTAATTGAGCCTGAACTCCAATTTTCACATCTATATCATAATCGGAATAGAATTTAATAACAGTAGCGCCATTATTGGCTGTAGATAAATGGGCATGAATAATTAGTTTTTTAGTATTTCCAAGATGTGATAATTTGTCTTGGTTTATTTGTACTGTGGAAGCTTTATGGGTAGGTGTAATAACTTTATAATCGGGCGCTGGTCCAATAATTCCAGAGTTAATGACCTGTTCAGCCGGCACAAACATTGAATCTAATTTAATATTTGCCGAATCGGCAAAATAAACCTGCATTATAACATCTATAGGAAACCCGTTCAAAGTATTGGTCTTAAATTTCACCCATTCTAAATTATTAACATTTCCACCCATATCAAAATCAATAGTATCCTGCAACACAAAATCCCATGCAGAGCCATAAAGAGGCAATTCCGCTTCCACATCAAGGGAAATTCTACTGGTGTCAATTACAAAATTTTGAGCGAGAGGGTTGCCAAGCGGGTTAGTTTGCGCTTTAGCGCTACAGTAGAAATACTGCGGTGACATATTAAGCGCAGTGCCAATATTGGAATTGGTATTATTGAGATAAAATGCTGTTTCTATGCTTTGCCCCATCTGTGCAAAAGTTGGAGCGACTATCGTCCACGGGTAAGGTAAGCCTGCCGGGTTTATAGCAACCATATAGGGTGGGTTTACCGTGGAATATGCATTAAGTGTGTCGATGGTAAAAGCCAGAGGCATACCAAAAGCGTTATCCACATAAATATTTAGTTTGGGGTCTGCAAACATTATAGAACCGGAAATATTATTTTTGAAAATATCAACCATAACGGAATCGCGTCTAAAAGGTAAATTTATTTGTCCCAGGTAACCAAATATTTTATAAAAAGTTATTCCTGAAATAGAGTTATCTAAATGAAAGTGATATGGAGAGTTATCGGAGTTTAAATCGCCATAAACCTTTATGATGCAGTTTAAAGTAATTTGATTACCGGGGTTAAAGGATAGTGTGTATCCATCTATATTGAATGATTGTGGTGGCGTAATTCCCGGATAAATATAATCAATGATTCCGCTGAATTGAACTCCGTTCTTCTTTAAATTAGGTATGAATAAATATATACGTCCGGTGTGATTAATATCAGAATTAATGTTAAAATTAAGAGTTCCTGTTTTAATTAAAACGCTGTCAAATCGTTCCCCGTTAGTGGTGGTAAAGGCCACATTAATAACTTTGGGGATTAAAACGCTGTCGCCGATAACAATGGAACCGGTTATAAAAGATGTATCTATATTGAAGTTCTGATCCGGAACGCTTATTAACTCATCAGCACGTTTAGAGAAGACCGTAGATCTGTAAACTAAAGTAAGAAAATGGTTTGCATCTTCCTGAAACATCTGGTTCGATTTTAAAATATCTTTCAATGTAAGCCTGGAATGAATAAGCGGAGCAGCTCCATTTGGCGACCAGTTGGAAAGTGTAATATTATTAAAATCAAAATCTTCTTTTTTGATACAGGATTGCAGAGTTATTCCAACAAAAAAGAAAAGAAGAAAACAACCTGCTATAAGCTTCAACGGCTGTTTAGTAATTCGACGAATATGTGATTTCATAAAATAAAGATTTCAAAATTTAAGAAGATAAAAGTATAAAAAAACTTAATGCAAAGCAGTAAAAAATGTATTTTGAATTATTCGAATGAATAATTTAAAATTCTGCTTTCAGAACCGACAATTAAATTTAGTGAGCCATCATTGTTCAGACTGGTTATTTCAAAAGGAGTGGAGCCGTTAAGGGGAAACTTTTCTCCTAATTCGCAACCATTTTTTATTAGAAAAATTTTATTTGTTTTTAAACTAACCATACCCAACGATCCTTTATTTCCTGATTCCTTGTAAAAAAGCGGAAATGCAGATATCTCATAAGGTAAAGTAAAGCTGCAAATTTGTTTAAAGGCAGAGCCGTAAATAAAGAGTTTATTGTTGTCAACAAAAATATATTCTTTCATTTTATCATTATTAATATCCTCGTAAAGGAAATAGTGTGCAGAACTGAATTTTGAGAGTGACTTTTTTTCTACATCACCTGATGAAGAAATAAATATAAGGTTTCCTGTATTGTCGGTAGTAAGTATGCTTGCTTTATTTTTTTTATTGCCTTTTATTGCATAAAATCCCGAGATAGGCGAAGCAGTAACAAAAGATTTTATTTTTATTTTTTCAATTCCTTTTCTGTCGAAAATATAAATGTTCCCATCTTTATCTGAAGTTACAAAACAATCAGTGCCGCCTAATTTAAGGTATGTTACTTCTTTATTAACATCACTTTTTGTTTTTACAATTGTCCATCCTTTACTTTGTGATCCGTCTTTTGTAAAATTCAAAATTTTATTTTTACAAGGAATAATAAACCTGTAATCTTTGTTGTTTGCATAATCAACAACATTCATAGGTGCAGTGGAAACATCACTCAAATGCAACGGAAAATTTTCCACATTTTTTCCATTTTCGTCAATGCAGTATATGTATGATTGGGTATTGAAAACGTATTGGCTTTTCCCTTTTTTATAATAATCAATCACAAACACATTGCTGATGGGCTTCTCCTTTAATTTTAATTTCCATAGCAGCGATCCGTCTTTGTTAATAAGATAAATATTAGAAGCATTATCAAATGCAATGATTTTTTTTGATTTATCGGCTTTATCAATAATTACCTGAGGCTTAGAAAATACTGTAGAATCAAGGCTTATAGTCCATAAAGCATTTGATTCTTCAATAATAGTTGTATTTGTTTTAAGGCAAACATTGTTGTAAAATAATTTTCCGCTTGCTTTCAGTTGATAAGCAAATGCCTCGAAATTTTTAAACAATCTGAGATTATTTCCTATGTAATTGTAAATTCCTTTGTTTGCATAATTAAGGAAGATGCCTAATGATTTCCTTATATTGCAGTACAAATAAAGATTCGACTCATTTGAAATATTTTTCGAAAAAGAAACGTAGTCATTATTGTCGTTCAGGCTTTTTCCGTCAGCATATTCTTTCAGGAATGAAACAAGCGCTGAAGGCGAGTTACCAAAGATAACATAATCGTTGATTATTGTATAATATTTCCCCTGCACTCCATTGAACAGCATTCCGAAAATTGCAGGTAATGCACCGGGTGCGTTATACTCATATATTTTATTGCCGTCAACTTCAACAGGAACATCAACTGAAACAGTTTTTTTTGTAACTTGGCGCTTGTCATTTCTTTTCCCTTTGCTTTTGCTATTCTTTTGTTTTTTATTTTTTGGAGCGCTTTTAGGGGTTACTTTTTGCGCCTGCAAAACAGGTTTTCCGTCAAGCAAGTTAATTGCGTTAACAATATTATTCGCTTTGATAACCACAAACGTGCTGGATGCAATATCGGAATCGGAAGGCTCCGTAATTACCAGCGCCATTTCTTTTCCGATCCATGAAGTTATTTTTTTTTCAATATTTGTTTTGTAAAGACTGTTAATCTTTGTTATTTGCGCATTGCGGCCGGTTAGTTTACCCTTTTTATCTAAGTATGCGGAATAAAGCTTGTACCAATTGTCAAAATCACTGAAACCAAAATAAATAAATGATGCAGTTGAAGAAGGAATAATATCAAGCATCGACATTTCGTGAAGTTCCTGCTTTGCAAAAATTGAAAAGAAGTTTGTGTCTGAATCGCTCACACTTGTAAATCCGTTGAGTAAAATAGCATCTTTATTAATACTTACATCTAATGCGCTCCAGCTTGCAAAACCGGTAAGTTCGTATAATATTTTTTTGTAATTATTTGATACCAGGCTTGAAAATAATTGAGGGAAATATTTAAAGTTAACATAAAGGTTCGCATTTACTTTTTTACCGGCAGTTTCGCTTACGTTCGCAAACCCCCGATCTTTATAGAACTTTGTACTGCTTTTTTGTTGTTTTATTGCAGATTCAACTAATAAAGGCTGAAAGCTGCAAATAAAAATGTCTTTTGAAATAGCGTAGCTGAATTTTTCTTTTTTATCAGGCAATGCAACATTAGTAATATCAGTTCCCGAAAAGCTGTGCACAGTAATTGTTGCTTTGGAACCGGCTGACTGTTTAATAAGCTCGGCAACTGATGACGAACTGCAATTCCCACAAAGATCTGTTAAATATAAAACACCTGTTGTCCCATCATTCATTGAATGAAAAGAAATATAAATAGAATGGTCGGCGATAATGGAAAGCGCACATTTATCGGTTTTAAAGATTGAATCAATGAAACAAATCTCCGTATTAATTTTTGAAAAGGGCTCTAAGTTTGCCAGTTCACGCCACACACCGGAATTATTTGAAAGTTCCGACCATAATTCATGGGGTTGTTTGATCTCAAAAATCAGGGCGGCATCAGAAGGAATAGCATCAAGGGGAGAAAATTTTTTTCGATCGGGGAAAGAAAAATATACAATTACCAATATGAGTATTACAATTACTAATGCTATGGTACATGTAGTATATAAAACTTTTCTTTCTTTCAGTTTTTTAAAATTAAGAGAACGTAAAAAATGCAATCTTTTTCTTTCTATCATCTGCTGATAAAATTTGAGTTCAACTTCCAAAAGTAAAGTATTTTGAAAAAGAAATTTCCCCTGAATTATCAAATTAATAACAGGCTGATGTGAACAACTGCCTTAATGATTTTTTCTAAATTATTGTACATTTTAGAGAGAGTAGAGATTCCTCATTCTTCCCACTGTGTTCCATTCGGAATCTTTATTTAGTTAGTTTAGTTATACATAAAACGGGATAAAACCATACATTTTTTTAAGTTCCAAATTCCAAATTTCAAGCCCCAAACCAGCCTACCGGCAGGCAGGTTCAAAGGGGACTTGCAGCTTAGGTCTTGGTTCTTGAACCTTGGGACTTGGGGTTTGGGACTTTTAAAGAATGTACAAATTTACCCCGTGCAAAGTATAGTTGTTCAGACTTTTTTGAAATTATTCAACTACGATTTTTGTTATACGGTATTTAGTGCTTACACTAAAACTCAGTGTTTGATGCGATCCGCCATGCGGGCAAATTGAATATTTCAGTTTATTCTAAAGCCCATCGGGCTTAACTAAACGACATTGATATAGTTTTTCTAAAAACCTAATACGATTTTAGCCTGCTTTTTATAATCACTCCAGTATATCTATTAGGGTGTGGCATACTTGATAATTACAATGCCGGAACCACCCGCACCGCCGCCAACTACGTTAACACCAAAACCACCACCACCGACACCAGTATTTGATGAACCAGAACCACCATTAGCCAAATTCCCTATTTTACTACTTCCTATCTTTCCTATTTTACTTATTCTTCCGTCCTTTTTCACAAAAAAAACATCCAACCACAAAATAATAGGGTGCTTTTCCTTTTCGGTACTATATTAAATAGGCAACGTTACTAATTATTTATGTATTCACATCCCTGTTTGGCTGTGTTAGCGCACGCAACGGACTGAACATCCATTATAAGGATATATGTTCGCTGTTCCCCCACTCAGGCCTATGCTTGCACTGCTCATTTGCCACTCATAAGCTTTCGAATTCCCACCCAACTGGTCTGCAGCATACCAATATGTAGAAGCCTTAAGACTACTTTGGAAACTCCCAGCAGTACCAAATCTTACCCCTGCTCCCACTGCTGTATAATCTGTTGTGTTGGTAGCATTGCTGTTGCTGTTCCAGTGCGCACTGCCGACCTCATTAATTGTATATTCTACACTCGCCAATCCGCAACTGCCCCCCCCCCAATAGTAGTACAAAAGGTAGACCACTCGGCAGAGGTTGGCACGTGCCAGCCTACAGGGCAAAGTTTACCAGTGTTAACTGCATACCAATTATACAAAGCTCCATAAGGAGTGCGATTGCCAATGTCATTGTTATTCCAACAGTATGCTTCCGTAGTTAAACCAGCCCAAGTTGTACCATCGGTTACATTAGTAATTGATGTACCATCGTTATATTGGGTTGTTTGCAGGTTTTGTTTTAACCAGCATTGCGTACCTATAAGTACGGTGTTGTACTTATTCCCGTTTCCGTCTGTTGCCGGATATAATGTTTGCGAGCCACCTGCTGTAGTCGTAACGCCGGCAACAATACTCGTTGATGTTAGGTCTCCTATAGCTATTGCATTAACAGCAATAGTATGACCGCTGGTAACAGTAGCGGCAATGTCTGCAGTTATCCAAAAATAATAGGTAGTGCCACTATTGAGAGTAGGACTTGTAAAAGCAGAAAAAATATGATATCCAGCTCCAAGTGATGTCGTTAAGGTTGTTCCAGGTACTTGTGTGGCAGATGAAAAAGTATTAGAGGAATTTATCCATAATTTAAAATTGCTAACATCACCCGCAGCATAAGTTCCCGTAGTTGTAAAAGCAACATTTGTAAGATTTCCGGCAGCATTAGTAACGGCTAAACTAAATCTTTGTAATATACTTGATGTTTGTGACTGCCCCTTGCATCCTGTGGAGACAGTATTTGCAGCTAAAGTGATGGTGGCTGCAGCAGTTACCGTTACAGTTACAGCTTGTGTGGCTGTACAGCCATTGTTATTCATAATAGTCATTGTTCCTGAATAGTCACCTGCAGCTGTACCAGCTGGAATGGCAATTGTAGTAATAGATCCGCTACCTGATGCAAATGTACATGCGATATTAGCCTGATCCGTCAGTGTAGCCCAGTCAATACTGTATGATGTTGGACTATTAGTTGTTGCTGTATAAGCCAGCGTTGTAGTTTGTCCGCCGGCACTGTAAATTACAGAGGCAGCCGTTCCTGTAGTGGTGATGGTTGGATTGGCATAAGTAGAAACATCCACAGCATTGCTGCTTGGAGAAATACAAGAATTCCCATCTGCTCCTTTTACATAGTAACCGGTTCCAGCTGCAAGTCCTGACCATGTAAGAGTTGATCCTCCTGCTTGTGCTGTTTGAACGGTTGCATTGCTTGAATTATATAACTGATAATTTACTCCACTTACAGAAGTTGTTGAAGTAATGGTTCCTGTGCCGCCAGGGCTCGTACAGATTGTACTGCCTGTTAAAGAAAGGGCTGTTGGTAAAGCATTTACCGTAATAGTACCCATTGTTCCCTCAGCAGATGTACAACCATCTTTTGATTGTGTTGCTTTAAGTGTAACTGTGCCACTTGCACCTGCTGTATAGGTAACTGGATTTGCTGTTGTAGCACTTGTAATTGTTCCGCCTGTGATTGTCCATGCGAATGTTGCTCCACTCAAAGGATTTGATATAGTTGCTGTATTTCCTGTTGAACTAGCGCATACCGAACTTGCTCCGGTGAATGTTGGTGTTGTTGGTAAAGCATTTACCGTTACCGTAGCTGTACTTGCAGGTGTTCCCGAATTGCAGCCATTGCTTGCCGTTAGTGTATACACCCCTGTAGAAACAATCGTATTTGTTATGGTCGGGCTTTGTATATTTGATGTAAAGCCGCAGGGACCAGTCCAACTCCATGTTGTTGCAGCGGTTGTTCCGGTTGCAGAGCCTGTCAATGTTAATGGGCTGCCCGCGCAAAGTGTGGTAGCGCTTGCATTTGCGGTTACATCTGTTGGGGCGGTGGCTATTGGTCCAAAAGAAGTAGTGGGAATAGTAATAGATCTTATGCAGGGAGGGGGACACTGCGTATTCTGGGTTCCCATTCCTGTCCATACGCTTTCGCCTTCGCTTTTCCTCCATACATTTGCAGGGATATTCGCAAAATCATTCTGCGTATCAAAGTGGTTATCAAGGTCACTTAACCATGAAAAAGTTACGTTTCTTGCTGTTGCAGGGTTTGCACTTACATTAATATCCCAATAGCACTTAATACTTTGATTTGATGATACAGTGGTTATACTACCGGCTACCTCGGTTACCCTGGTTATAGTAACATTCCCGATATCGTCTCCGGCAGCAATTGCAACGCCTAAAAAGTTCGGAAAATCGTTTGTTGTTACGGCTCTG
>CAINEZ010000503.1 GCA_903847905.1 uncultured Bacteroidota bacterium | reverse complement strand
TTTTATTTTGTTAATACTTTCACAAATAAATATTAGCTTTGTACGGCAGACGAAATCATAATAATATTTAATAAAAATAAATAAAATGGCTAAAGTTAAAGGCGCTATAGTTGTTGATACAGAAAGATGTAAAGGTTGCGAAGTATGTATCGGCGCGTGCCCCGAATCAGTAATTGCTATGGCAAAAGCCGTAAATGGCAAAGGTTATCATTTTGCAGAACCTGTTAATGGTGATAATTGTACCGGCTGCACAAATTGTGCAGTAGTTTGTCCCGATGGAGTAATTACAGTTTACAGGGTAAAGATCTAAAAAAATATAAAATATTTTAAAGAAATGAAAGAATTAAGATTAATGAAAGGCAACGAAGCAATTGCAGAAGCTGCTATCCGCGCCGGTGCTGACGGTTATTTCGGTTATCCTATAACCCCTCAATCGGAAGTGCTTGAATATCTGATGGCTCAAAAACCTCACGAAAGAACAGGAATGGTAGTCTTACAAGCCGAAAGTGAAGTAGCTGCAATAAACATGGTATATGGCGGAGCTTCCTGTGGCAAAAAAGTAATGACATCTTCTTCAAGCCCCGGAATAAGCCTTAAAATGGAAGGAATTTCATATATGGCTGGAGCCGAACTTCCGGGTTTGATTGTGAATGTTACCCGCGGCGGTCCAGGTCTTGGAACAATTCAGCCCTCTCAATCAGATTATTTCCAGGCAACAAAAGGTGGTGGTCATGGCGATTACAGGTTGATCGTCCTTGCTCCTGCATCTGTTCAGGAAACTTATGATTTCGTTAAGCTGTCATTCGACCTGGCTTTTAAATATCGGAACCCTGTTATGATCCTTACCGATGGTATTATCGGGCAGATGATGGAAAAAGTTGAACTGGGTGACCAGATTCCACGCTCCACACGCGAAGAAATTATAAAAGCATGCCCATGGGCTACCACAGGTAAAACTCCCGACAGACAAAGAAGTGTTATTACTTCTCTCGATCTGGATTCCAATAAACAGGAAAAACATGTTTTAAAACTCGGAGCAAAGTATGATAAAATGGAACAGGACGAAGTTCGCTTTGAAAAAATAAACTGTGATGATGCAGAATATATTTTTGTAGCTTTCGGCTCAAGCGCCAGGATTTGTCAGAAATCAATAGAAATTGGAAGAGCCAAAGGAATTAAAGTTGGCTTAATCAGACCAATCACATTATTTCCTTTCCCGAAAAAACCAATTGCCGAAATAGCAAATAAAGTAAAGGGAATACTGACTGTTGAAATGAACCTTGGGCAGATGATAGAAGATGTAAGGCTTGCAGTAAATGGTAAAGTTAAAGTAGAACATTACGGTCGCACAGGCGGTATCATCCCTACACCTGAAGAGGTTTTAATTGCATTGGAACAAAAAATAATAGGAGGTTAAGAAAATGACAAGAGAAGAAATTATTAAAAAAGAAAATATAGTTTATAGGAAAACACCCCTTTTTACTGACAAACCTCTTAGCTATTGCCCTGGTTGCGGACACGGAACTGTTCATCGCTTAATTCTTGAAACGATTGAAGAGATGGGAATAACATCGCAGACAATTGGTGTTGCTCCTGTAGGTTGCGCTGTACTTGCATACGAGTTTATGGATATAGATATGATGCAAGCTGCCCACGGAAGAGCCCCCGCTCTTGCTACCGCTGTTAAAAGGCTTAACCCCGATCAATTTGTTTTTACTTATCAGGGCGATGGAGATCTAGCTGCTATTGGCACTTGCGAAACGATTCACGCATGTAACAGAGGCGAAAATTTTACTATGATTTTTATTAATAATGGCATTTACGGAATGACCGGCGGGCAAATGGCTCCAACAACATTACCCGGTATGAAATCTTCTACCAGCCCTTATGGACGTGATGTAAAAATGATGGGAAATCCTCTGAAAATAACCGAACTTATTGCTCAATTACCCGGAACATATTTTGTTACAAGGCAAGCGGTTCATACACCAGCTGCTGTTCGTAAATGCAAAAAAGCAATACGTAAAGCTTTCGAAAATCAAAAATTAGATAAAGGAATATCTTTCGTTGAAGTGGTTTCGAACTGTAACTCGGGTTGGAAAATGACTCCTGTTCAGGCAAACAAATGGATGGAAGAAAATATGTTTCCTTTCTATCCTCTCGGCGATATTAAAGTACCTAAGGAATAATTTATTTATGATTTATTGATTTTAGATTTATTAAAAAATGGATAATACAGAATTATTAAACAAGACAAGAATCAATAGGCAGTTGGCAATATGCAGTCTGCAATAAACAAAAAACAACGAACAACAAACATTGAACTTTTTAACTTAAAAAAAATGACAGAAGAAATTATCATAGCAGGATTCGGCGGACAGGGCGTGCTCTCTATGGGCAAAATATTAGCCTATTCCGGTATAATGCAAAATAAAGAAGTATCATGGATGCCTTCATATGGACCAGAAATGAGAGGAGGTACAGCCAATGTTACTGTTATAATAAGCGATGAAAGAATAAGCTCTCCCATTCTTACTTCTTATGATACTGCAATTATCCTTAACCAACAATCGATGGATAAATTTGAGAAGTCGGTAAAAGTTGGCGGTTGTCTAATCTATGATGGCAATGGAATAACACGTCATCCCGAACGAAAAGACATTAATATTTATCGTATAGATGCTAACGATGAAGCTGCAAAACAAGGTATCCTAAAAGTTTTCAATATGATGGTATTAGGTGGTTACCTTAAAGTGAAACCAATTATTTCATCTGAATTCGTCAGAAAAGGATTGGAAAAATCCCTACCTGCAAGACACCATGACATGATCCCGGAAAACGAAAAAGCAGTTGAAATAGGAAAGAAAATCATTAAACAAATTCATGCCGCAAATTAATTTTATAAATTAATATTTACGAAAACCTTCCTTTGACAGGAAGGTTTTTTTTGCTTCGTACTATGAACTTTAAAGATCTTAAAAAATTACTTGATTCCAAGTATTATCAGTATAATCAACCGGAATTTATTTCTACTGATCCTGTTTCTATACCTCATCGTTTTACAAAAAAAGAAGATATTGAAATTGCTGCTTTTCTTGCTGCTACAATTTCATGGGGCTACAGACCAAACATTATTAAAAGCGCTGATAAAATAATGAAGTTGCTTAATGATTCTCCTTATAATTTTATAATTAATGCAAATGAAAAAGAATTAAAACCATTGCAAACATTTGTTCACCGCACCTTTAACGGAGATGATCTTTTATTCTTTATACATTCGCTTAAAAACATTTATCAAAATCACAACGGATTACATGAAGCTTTTTACACAGGATACAGAAAAAACAAATCAATAAAAGAATCAATAATTTATTTCAGAAAAATATTTTTTGAATGTGAACATTTACATCGTTCTGAAAAACATATTTCTAATCCCGAGAAAAATTCAGCATGTAAAAGAATAAATCTTTTTTTACGGTGGATGGTACGAAACGATAGTAGGGGAGTGGATTTCGGAATATGGAATAATATTCCACCCTCTGCATTATTCTGCCCGCTTGATCTACATTCGGGAAATGTTTCCAGAAAAATCGGACTGCTTACAAGAAAGCAAAGTGATTGGAAAGCAGTTGAAGAGTTAACTGCAAATCTCAGAAAATTTGATCATAACGATCCCGTAAAATATGATTTTGCTTTATTTGGGTTGGGAATATTTGAGAAATATTGAAATAACATTAAATGGTCTGTCTTCGATAAACTCAGACTGACCAAATCCGGATGTCAGCCTGAGTTCGTCGAAGACTAACTGTACATGGATGTCAGTCTGAGTTTATCGAAGGCTAACTGTACATGGATGTCAGCCTGAGTTCATCGAAGGCAATGTGACATTGAGTTTATCGAAAAGTGACACTATTAAAAATATTTTTACTTTTGAGTATGAAGATTTACTATGTTTATATTCTAAAATGTTCCGACGATTCTTATTATACTGGAATTACAAATAATCTTACAAGAAGGCTTACTGAACATAACTCTGGTTTGGATACATCTTCTTACACATATAGCAGAAGGCCTCTCAAACTAGCATTTTATGCAGAATTTAATGATCCTACAAATGCCATTATGTTGGAGAAAAGAATAAAAGGCTGGTCAAGGAAGAAAAAAGAAGCGCTAATCAATGAAGACTATAATGAATTGGTAAGGCTTTCAAATTTAAAAAATAACAGCAAAAAACAACAGATGGTCAGTCTTCGATAAACTCAGACTGACCGTACCCAGTTGTCAGCCTGAGTTTATCGAAGGCAATTTGTATCCAAATGTCAGCCTGAGTTTATCGAAGGCAACCCCACACAATGTTAGCCTGAGTTCACTAAAATAATTAATCATTTTTTTCTAAGAAAAATATTTCTTCTACGTGTTTCCCGAATATTCGTGCAATTTTTAACGACAGTACTGTAGATGGAACATATTTATTCAACTCCATTGCATTAATTGTTTGACGGCTAACGCCAATTAATTTTGACAGATCTTCCTGTGTTATGTTTTTTATTGCCCGTTCTACTTTTATATTATTTTTCATTTTTAACAGATTTATGAAGTTTAATTAGCAGAAAATGGAAGCGGATAATAAATATTATCAATGGTGTAAACATATTATAAAAAATAATACCTAAAAAATCCTCGCTATAAAAGAAAATAGTTGCGATTATTAATAAAATAAAATTAATGTACACTGCCCATAATAAAGACTCATAACGAATTTTTGCTATATACTCATCTTCACTTTTTAATCTGGAAAACGCAACAAATAAAAGGCCTGCAATCGCTATGATACACCAGATAGTCAAATTCATATCTGTTTTAATGATTCTAAAAATACCTCCGCCACGCGAAGGATCCAACAAAAAAGCAGGATTATAAAGGTCTTTTGTATTATACATTATTGTATCTAACAAAAAGTCCGGATCCGAAAAGTCTTTTGCTGCATGAAAATGAACACTAAGCATTTTTACATCTTGTAAAAACGATAATTCAGGAAGAAACACGCAAATAATGGCTAAAGCCAGCAATACCCAACCGATTTTCTTAAAACGGTGTGGAAATAAAAATCTTGTTTTCATAGTTTTTAGTTTTTAAGTTTAACGATACAAAAGTAATATGTATTTTACTATATGTCAAGTATATTTTACGTTTTGTTAAGAATATTTTACATAATTTGTGATAATTAACTGGTAGTCAACCCATAATATATTAAAAAAAAATTGTGATTTATATTTATATTTTTGTTCTTCTTTTTGATAAAAAAATTAACAGGGGCGTTTTTATGAAAATAGCAATCATCGGTTTTGGCGCTGCAGCCATAGGTTTTATTGAACGCACTAAAGATTCCGGGCACGAAATCCATGTATTCGAAAAAAGCAGTGATATTTATTCTTCAAGTATATCAGGCATTCGCGCTGATGGAAAACTTTTTGTATCAAAGAATATGGGTGGTGACATTGACATCGACCTATTGCTGCAAAAAAAATTAGTTGATTTTTATATCAATCATACCGACAATAAAAATGTAGAAACAGGCACTTCGTTCGGTAATACAGACTACTACGAAGAATTTTACAAAAATGGATTTCAGCCTATAAATGCCGATTTCTATCACATAGGAACCGACCAGTTAAAAGAAGTACTTTATAATATTTATGAAAACTTTAAATCACATAAAAATATTCATTTCCATTTCGATTATAATGTTACCACCGTTGAAAGAGTTAATGAACAGATCAAGATCAACAACTCTGAACTTTTCGATAATGTTGTTGTTGCTGTTGGCAGAAGCGGTCATCCACTGATCAAAACGATTATTAAAAAATATCCAAAACTTATTTTAGATAATACAAAAGTTGATTTGGGAATACGTTTCGAACTTCCCGACCATATTGTAGCCGATCTCAATAAAGAAATGTATGAGTTTAAAGTTCGTTATAAAAGCCGTACAGGTTATATGGTCAGAACTTTCTGTAATAACCCTTCAGGTTTTGTAGTACTTGAAAATTATGGCGACTTCACTACTGTAAACGGTCATGCCAAACTGAAAGAAAAAAGCAAGAACACTAATTTTGCAATACTTGTTACAATTCAGTTAACAGAACCTTTCAACGATCCCGTGGGATATGGTTCTTATATCGCAAAAATGTCGAATTTATTAGCAGGTCAGGGTAAGGTGATATTACAAACTTATCAGCATTTCAAAGATTCTAAAAGAACAAAAAATCTTTACCGTGTTTTGCCAACTCTTGAAAAAGATAAATATATACTGGGAGATATTAATCTTGCTTTTCCTCGGCGGATCATTGAAAGTATTGTTGATTTTACTGAGCACCTTAACGAAGTTATTCCTGGTATCAGCAACCCTGACAACCTTGTTTACGCTCCTGAAATAAAATTTTATTCCAATATGCTTAGTAATGAACTTTTTCCGAATTTAAAATTTATCGGGGATTGTTCGGGGCAAACCAGATCCATTATTTATGCAACAGCGCATGGATACATGATAGGAGAAAAACTGCTTTAATATTAAATTTTCCGCTATTCCATTTCTAAAATAGAAAAGCCATCTTTCGATGGCTTTGTTTTGTGGGAGTTACTGGATTCGAACCAGTGACCCTCTGCTTGTAAGGCAGATGCTCTGAACCAGCTGAGCTAAACTCCCAATATATTAAGAACTTTTATGTTGCCTCCTCTGCTTGTAAGGCAGATGCTCTGAACCTCCCGATAGCTATCAGGAGAGCTAAACTCCTTGAATAATTTTAATATTATCTTTTAAATTGGAGTGCAAATATAAAGGTAATTTTATAAAGTACAAGCAGATTTTTAAATAATCAGAATATTTAGTTCTAAATAAACACTATTTATAAAACTTCGGCAACTACAAAAGTGCTTCCCCCAATAAATATTAAATCGTCAATAGCCGCATTTGCCTTTGCTGATTCATAAGCATCAGTAACTGTCGGAAAAGATTTACTATACAATGAATATTTAGAAGCCTTTTCTTTTAATATATTTTCGTTCAAAGCTCTTGGTATAGGGGCTTTGCAGAAATAATATTTTGCCTTAGCCGGCAGCATTTTTAATATCTGATCTATGTCTTTGTCATTTACAAAACCCAGAACCATGTGTAATTCCTTATGAGGAGTAAATGAAATCTGATGAAGAATTTCATTTATTCCGTCCGGGTTATGTCCTGTATCACAAATCACCAAAGGTTTGTCAGAAAGTTTTTGCCAGCGCCCTAGAAGTTCTGTATTCCCAATAACATTTGCAATTCCCTTTTTTACATTTTCTTCAGTCATACAAAAACCATTGCTGTTTAGCACATCTGCTGCCATAAGAATTGTCGTGATATTTTTCACCTGATAAAACCCTGATAAAGGAGAACGAACTACCTGATCCTGCTCAAAAATGTGAGCAAGTTCATTGCCATTCCTGAACTGAAAGTTAATCATCAGTTCAGGGTTATGATTATAAACTATTTCAGCATGAAGTACATGAAAATGCTTATCAGCAAAGAAAATTGGGGCATTTTCTATTTCTGACTTTTCTATAAAAATTTTGCAGATTTTTTTCTGCGTCTGTCCTATTACAACTGGTATTCCTTTTTTAATTATCCCTGCTTTTTCTATAGCAATTTTCTCAAGAGTATTGCCAAGCAGGTTTGTGTGATCCAAACCAATATTTGTTATTACAGATAATTCGGGTGTAATTATATTAGTTGAATCTAATCTGCCTCCAAGTCCTGTTTCAATTACTGCAATATCAACTTTTTCTTCAGCAAAATAATCAAATGCAAGCCCTGTTGTCCATTCAAAAAAAGAAGTTTCGATAGTATTAACAGCCGACTTATGACTTTCAACAAAACTAATTACTTTTTCTTCAGGGATTTTTCTCCCATTGATTCTTATCCTTTCCCTGAAATCTTTTATGTGAGGCGAAGTAAATAATCCCGTTTTATAACCACTTTCCTGGAGTATGGATGCAAGGAAATGAGAAACAGAACCTTTCCCATTGGTACCGGCAATATGAATGGATTTGAATTTATTTTGCGGATTTCCTAGTAAATCGCAAAATACAATAGTGTTTGTCAAATCCGCCTTATAAGCTGTAGCACCAATGCTATGATACATGGGCAGCTTTGAATAAAGATAATCGAGGGTTTCCTGATAATTCATCAATTCAGTTTCAGGAAAATATAAGTAATGGTGCCTTTCTGTTCAATTGCAGCATTGGATTTAGAATTGAATTTGGCTTTATAAGCAGCCTGTTCTGATTGTTTCCACAATGCTTTATCTGTAACCGTTGTCCCTTTTGCGCCGGCTACAGCTTTTGTAACCTTTCCGGTTTTATCAACGGTTATAGTAACTACTACTTTTCCCTGTTCGTCAGAATCGTAAACCGGTTTAGGCAGGTATAATGTTTTTCTATCTTTCAGATCAACAGAAGTTCCGGGTCCATTTCCATTTCCCACTCCTGTGCCATTTCCACTACCGTTACCTCCACCGCTTCCACCATTCCCTGTGTAATTGTTTGAATTCACATCGCCATTCTCTTTTCCCTGGTTGCCCTGCCCTCCAGCTATTCCCTGGTTTGCATTACTTTTCTTTTTGTATAATTTACTTTGATCAACTACAGGGTCGTTTATTTTAATGACTGAATTGGTTTTAACTTTATTTTTTGAAGAATTAAGAGTAGTAGTTTCTTCCTTATCTTGTGTTATATAATTATCATTATTCGCGCTCGTCAGTTCTTGTGTTTCTATAGGGACCAATTGTTCAGAAAGGTTATCACCAAAACCTTTATCTGAATTTCCAAAATTCACTTCAAGTCCCGAACCTCCGCCAACTTCAGGGTAGGGGGGAATAGGTGTTTTTAAAATTATAAAAAATAATACCAAGAATAAAATACCATGATAACCTATTGTGAAGACAACAGCCAAGCCCCTGTCGGTATTTCTTACATCTTCGGTCATTGTTTCGGCGTAATTGTTTGAGTAGCCAGTACCATTTTTATTTTCAAATTACTTCCTATTTGAAGAACATCAACGAGATCCTGAACTGTAAGAGCATTGTCAAATCTTAAAACGATAAGGGGCTCATTAATATTTTGTGTTGCTTTTTTTAAAGCATTTTCTAATTGGTCTAATTTAACAGCTGTATTGTTTATATAATATGTTTTATCGGCAGTTACCGATAATGATATTTGCGGTTTTGA